>JAYTML010000392.1:0-2044 GCA_043728655.1 Chthoniobacter sp.
GGGATCGAGTAAAGGATGAGCGGCAGCTTGGTGGCCTCGGCGATCTTCGCGAAATGGCGGTAGAGCCCTTCCTGCGAGGGCTTGTTGTAGTAGGGGGCGATGAGCAGCGCGCCGTCGCAGCCGAGCTTCTCGGCCTCGATGGTCATGGCCACGGCTTCGCTTGTGGAGTTCGAGCCGGTGCCGCCGATGACGAGGCAGCGCCCGGCGGCGAACTGGACGCCGAGTTCGATGACGCGCCGGTGCTCGTCGTGGCTGAGGGTCGGCGATTCGCCGGTCGTGCCGACAGGGATGATGCCGGTGATCCCGGCGGCGATCTGCGCCTCGATGAGCTGCGCGAACGCGGGCTCATCGACCTGGTCGTTTTTGAACGGCGTGACGAGGGCGGTGAAAGTTCCTGCAAACATAGGGGCGTGGTTTTTAGGCGGGCCGCCCGGCTTTGGACACAAAAAAACCCGAGCAGGAATGCCGGCGCGTGTCAGACGGCGGTCGTGCCGTCGAAGACGAAGTCCGCGGGGCCGGTGAGCGTGACGTCCGTGTAGCCGGCGGCGGCTTTGGCGAAGCCGATGAGGAGCGTATCGCCGCCGCGGACCTGCACCTGCACGGGCGAGGGTGCGCCGGTGCGCTCGTGAAAGATGAGGGCGCAGGCGACCATGCCGGTGCCGCAGGCGAGCGTCTCGTCCTCGACTCCGCGCTCGTAGGTGCGGATGGCGATGGTGTCTGCGGCGCGCTGCTGGACGAAGTTCGCGTTCGTTCCCTTGGGCGCGAAGTGCTCGTGGAAGCGGAGTGCGCGGCCGATGTGGCGCACGTCGGTGTTTTCGAGGTCGTCCACGAAGACGACGGCGTGGGGGACGCCGGTATTGACGGAATGGACCGTGAGCACCTCGCCGCGGGCGTGAAGCTCGTCGCCGAGGCGGAGCGAGTGGGGCGTGCTCATCTGGATCTGCACGAGGTCGCCAAGGAATTCTGCGGTGATGACGCCCGCCATCGTTTCAAAGGCGATGTCGCCGGACTGGCCGCTGATTTTTTGCGCGAAGCGCGCGAAACAGCGCGCGCCGTTGCCGCACATCTCGGCCTCGCCGCCGTCGGCATTGTAGTAGCGCATGCGGAGGTCGGCGCCGTTCTGCGCGGGCTCGACGGCGAGCAGGCCGTCTGCGCCGACACCGCGGTGGCGGTCGCAAAGGCGGGCGATCTGCGCGGCGGTGAGGGCGGTCTTTCCGTCGCGGTTATCGACGACGACGAAATCGTTTCCCGCGCCGTTCATTTTTGTGAAGTGGAGCATAAGGGCGGAGAAATAAGCATAGCGCCCGTCCGCGGGCAAACCCGCTTGCCGCGCGATGACGGTCGCGAATACGAATCTGCTTCGGAAAAACGGGGGCGCCGTCCTTTGCCCCGATGTTACTTCGGCTTCGCTCCGCTGATATTCGCCGGATTGCGACCCATCGTTTCCAATGCCGGCGCCGAGGCGCGCACGGCGAGCACCTTGTCATCAGAAATCAGCCGCACGATCCATCCGCTGGCCTTCGTTCCGCTCTTCGACTCCGTGATGGAGCCGAGCGAGGTCGTGCCGAATTTCGCTTTTGTTTCCCGTTTGGAGGTCATCGACGTCTCCTTCGATTCCACGGTCACTTTTTCCTCTCCAGCGGCATTTACCTGGATCTCCCGCGATCCAGAGTCGTTCAGGAACTCCCGTGAGTTGTCCACGGGTTTGGCAAAGAAATACCATTCGAGCTTTGTCGTGTCCGGTTGAGCGGAGACGTTTCGGATCGTGATCTCCAACTCGACGTGGCTCTTGCGGGTGCGTTCGGATCCGGTCGTATCCGTTCTCATTGCCGTCCCGGATGTGGTCGTTCCCTTCTCCGAGTTGAAAGCGCTGGATGACTTTGTCGCACCGCCGCTGCTCAGGGGACGAACGTCAAGGCTAAGGCTGTGCTTTTTCGGTTCCAAGCCGCGCGCCGACGGCAGCAAGGTGGCGACAAAAGCGGCGGACAAAAGTGCACGTGTCAGCGGGTGTTTCATGCGGTTTTAAAGGTAGAAGGGGGGAAGC
>JAYTML010000393.1:0-5049 GCA_043728655.1 Chthoniobacter sp.
TGCGCCTGCTCTTCACGCATGTGCTGAAAAACGGGCTCATCTCGCTCATCACGCTCGTGGTCGCGCACCTGCCGCTGCTCGTGCTGGGCTCGCTGCTGATCGAGAATTTTTTCGGCATCCCCGGCCTCGGAAACCTGCTTGCGAGCGCGCTCCAGTCCGGCGACTTCGCGGTGGTGCGCGCGTCTGTCTTTCTCGGGGCGCTGCTTTACCAGGCGGGGTTCATCGCCACGGATATCTGCTACGCGATGGCCGATCCGCGCATCCGCCTGGGTGAGAACAAGGAGGTCGTCGCCGGGCGGCGCTTTCCGCTGTGGCTGGTCGTCATCGGATGGGGAGCCGCGGCCTACGGGCTTTGGCTCGCGGGGCTCGAGGCGTGGCGCTGGCTCGCGGCGTTTCAAGGCGGTGCGGTTCCGGCGTTTTTCCAGCGGCTCTTTGGCAGCCTGTGGTTTCAGAACTTCCTCGTCGTCGCCGGCTTCGTGGCCGTCGGCTTCTTTCTTTACGCAAACTCCCGCAACGAAGTCTGGCAGCGCGCGCTGGCGCGGCTGCGGCGCGACCGCGTCGGGCTGATCGCGGGCGCATGCATCTGCGCGTATCTATTCATCGGCGCGCTGGAGACGCTGCAACTGCCGGCCGCGCGCGGCGGCGGCGAGTCCATCCTCAGCCGGCTCACGTCCCGGATCCCGGCTGAGGAAAGCTACAGCGCGCCACTCGCAAAAGTGCTGCTCA
Source organism: Chthoniobacter sp. (assembly GCA_043728655.1). Classification (GTDB taxonomy): domain Bacteria; phylum Verrucomicrobiota; class Verrucomicrobiia; order Chthoniobacterales; family Chthoniobacteraceae; genus Chthoniobacter. The sequence goes on from JAYTML010000393.1 coordinate 727, forward strand.
CCAAGCCCGCGCCGCTCCACGGGACGCACCTGCTCGGCACCGACGCGCTCGGCAAGGACGTGCTGGTGCAGTCCCTTCGCGCCTGCCGCACGGCGCTGCTCATTGGCGGGCTGACGAGCGCGATCTACATCCCGCTCGGGACATTCCTCGGGCTGGCGTCCGGCTATTTCCGCCGGCGCACGGACGAGATCATCACCTACTTCTACAGCGTGGTCGCCTCCGTGCCGACGATCCTCCTGCTCGTCGCGATCATCAGTGCGCTGGGAAAGGGCTTCTTCTCCATGACTGGCGCGCTGGCATTCACCTTCTGGGTGGGCATCTGCCGCCTCGTGCGCGGCGAGACGATGCGGCAGGCCGGCTCCCAGTACGTCTCCGCCGCGCGCGCACTCGGGCAGACGCATGTGCGGATCCTCACACGCCATCTGCTGCCAAATGTGATGCACCTCGTGCTGATCACCTTTGTGCTCGGCTTCTCAAATCTCGTGCTCTTCGAGGTCATCCTCAGCTACCTCGGCGTCGGCCTGCCCGTGGGCACCGCGAGCTGGGGCTCGATGATCGACGGCGCGCGCGGCGAGCTGACGCGCGAGCCTGTCATCTGGTGGAATCTCGCCGCCGCCAGCTCCGCGCTATTCGGGCTCGTGCTCTCGCTCAATCTCTTCGGCGACGCCCTCCGCCGCGCCTTTGATCCGAAGCGGGGGTGAGGACGGAGAAGACGGAATTACGGAATTTGACCAAATTAACGGAATTGAAAACCGCGTCTCCGTTCCCATCCTCATTCCGTCATTTGGCAGAATTCCGTAGTTCCGTCTAACTCACCACTCCATGCCCGACATACCGCTCCTCCAGATCAAAAATCTCGCGATTGATTTTGCGACCGAGACCGGGACGGTCGAAGCCGTGAAGGGCATCTCTTTCACCCTCGCGCAGGGCGAGACGCTGGCCATCGTCGGGGAAAGCGGGAGCGGCAAAAGCGTGACGGGTCTGGCGCTGACGCGGCTGCTGCCCGAGCCGCCGGCGCTTTACCGCTCGGGCGAGATCCTGCTCCAGGGGCGCGATGTTTTGAAAATGACGCCGCGCGAGCTGCGCGACATCCGCGGGAACCGGATCGCCTACATCTTCCAGGAGCCGAGCACGTCGCTGAATCCGGTCTTCACCATCCGCAATCAGATCGCCGAGGCGCTGCGCCTGCACCGCCCCGAGGTGCGCGATCTCGACGCCGAGGTCATCAAGTACCTCGACCTCGTCGGCATCGTCGATCCGGCGAAGCGGCTGCACGACTACCCCCACCAACTCAGCGGCGGCATGCAGCAGCGCGTGATGATCGCGATGGCGCTCTCATGCCAGCCTGAGATTCTCGTCGCCGACGAGCCGACGACCGCGCTCGATGTCACCATCCAGGCGCAGATCATGGATCAGCTCCGAGAGCTGAAGAAGCGCGTGGAGATGTCGATCATCCTGATCACGCACAATTTCGGCATCATCAATGGGATCGCCGACCGCGTGGCGGTGATGTTTCGCGGAAAGATCGTGGAATACGGAGAGACTCGCGAAGTCCTCTCAAACCCGCAGCACGCCTACACCCGCGCGCTTATCCAGTGCATCCCGCAGCTCGGGGCGAAACGTCACCGGCTCACGACGATCGACCACGCGGCGCTGGACGCGGCGGTGTAGCGCGGGACTCGCCAGCCCGGCGCGGGCTACAGCGCGTCGCGGAGGATTTGGAAGATGGCGGTGTTGTCGAGGAAGCCGCGGAGTTTTTCCGAGCCGGCGCCGCGGCCGACGGCGACGACGTCTTCAGCGGTATTGAGAGCGGAGGGAGTGAGGAAGGCGGCGGGCTCGGTCTGTGCGGCGGGTGAGGGGACGGCGGCGGGGCCGTGCGGGCCGGTGGCCCAGGTGATGGCGGGCTGGCCGGAGGCGTTCACGCCGAGGAGGCCGACGCCGCGGTCTTTGACGAGCGGGTATCCATTGAGGCTGAGGCCGCCGGTGGCGTGTTTGCCGACGGCGAGGACGAGCGATTTCCAGCCGGCGTAGTCGAGGGCGGTGCCGACTGCGCGGTCGAGGGCGAGGGTCTCGGTGATGACGCGCTCGCCTTCATTCTGCTCGGCGGCGGTGCCGGCGAGCGAGGCGTCGACGATGAGGACGTAGCCCTGGCTGTGGACTTGGAGAAACTCGATGGCGCGGCGGACCATGTCGGAGAGCGAGGGCTGCTGGCTGCCGGACTCGATCTGGTCGCTGAAGGCGAGGGCATCGGCGCTAAAGAAGCCGGCGAGTCCTGCGGTGCGGTAGGCGGGGGCGTTGGCGAGTTCGGCTTTGCTGCGGACGAGATCCCAGCCTTTGGCTTTCAGTTCGGCGAGGAGATTGCGCCCGTCCTTTCGCCGTCCGCCTGCGGTGGCCGGGAGGAAGTCGCCCGCGCCGCCGCCGAGGACGACATCGAGGGGGACGGGGCCGAGGAGCTGAGCAGCGATGGGGTCGCGGTCGCGGGTGTCGGCAGATCGGGCGTAAAAGGCGGCGGCACCGGGCGCGGTGAGATTGCCGGTGGTGACGAGGCCGACGGCCCGGCCCTGCGCGCGGGCGAGGTCGAGGATGGTTTTCAGATGCTGGCCGTGGGCATCCTGGCCGAGAGTGCGGTGGCTGACTTTGACGCCGGTCGCGAGGGCCGTGGCGGCGGCGGCGTCGTCGGGGACGGCGAAGTCGCGGGCGGCATTGCGGAGGAGGGCGAGATTCGGCAGCGACTCGATGGCGAGTCGGTGGTCGGCACCGTTTTCATACAGCCGCGCGGCTGTGATGTGGCGGGTGACGAGGCTGTCGCTGACGAAAAGGATGATCCCGAACGGCTTCTGGACGACCCAGGTGCGGACATAGAGCCAGCCGGCGGCGGCGAAGGCGAACAGGCAGCAGATGGCGAGCAGTTGATTGCGGAGCTTCATCGGGTTGAGGGCGCGGATTCAAAGCGGCCCGCGGGGCTGTGGCAATGATGGGATTCCGCGCGGGGCTAGTAGGTATTGATATGGCCGCCGGCGCTCTCGGGCTTGTTGCTGAATTTGATGGTCGGGGCGTCGCCGGAGTAGATATGCGCGGACGACTTGGGCTTGCTGCGGGCGCAGGCGCCGAGCGCGGAAAGGGCGAGCACGGCGAGGAGGAGCGGGACGAGCGGTTTGGACATGGCGCGCAGCGTAGCGGCGAAAAGGGGCGAGTCGAAGCGTATCCATGCAAAGGGCGCGCTTTCAGTTTCAACGAAGAGATCCGGATGGCGCGGATGGCGTGTGCGAAAGCGCGCCATTTTCGGGCGGCGCGGGACGGGGAAAATGCGATTGCGCGGCAGGGGGTTTCGTGGGACTTAGGGCTTCGCCGAAAGGCGGCTCGCCCATGTGGGATATTACTCTTCGCCGCAAACGCTTCTACCGTCGCCCTTGGTTCCTTGTCCTGCTCGCGATGTTCGTGACCGCAGGCGGTGTGGGTGCGGTTTTCTTCCTGATTGAAAAGGGGAAGCTGGAGACAAAGGCGGCGGCTTTTGACTATACGCGGCTGGAGGAGATGGAGTCGGCGAGCATCATCTACGACCGCAATGGGGCGGTGATGAGCCGGATGTTCACACAGAACCGCGACCAGGTGACGATCGACGAACTCTCGCCGCATCTGCTCACGGCGGTGGTGGCGGCTGAGGACGCGCGGTTTTACCAGCACAAGGGGGTGGACTACCGGGGCATCGCGCGCGCGATGGTGAAGAACTGGCGGGCTGGGAGGACGGTGCAGGGCGCGAGTACGCTGGCGCAGCAGCTCGCACGCAATACTTTTCCCGATCTCCTCCCGCCGTCGGACCGGAGCTACCAGCGCAAGCTGCTGGAGCTGGCGGTGGCGCGGGAGATCGAGAAGCGGTGCTCGAAACAGAAAATCCTCGAGCTGTATCTGAACCGCGTGTTTTTCGGCAGCGGCTTTTACGGCGTGGAGGCGGCGGCGCGGGGCTACTTTGGCAAGCGGGCGAAGGACCTGACGCTCTCGGAGGCGGCGATGCTCTGCGGCCTGCTGAAAAGCCCGAGCAATCTCTCGCCGTGGCGGAACCGCCAGGCCTGCATCGACTCACGGAACAATGTGCTCCAGCGGGCGATGGAGATCGGCCTGATCACACCGGAGGAGCGGCAGCGGACGCTGAAGGAGGACATCATCGTGAAAAACCGGCGCCCGATCCATCGGGAGTCGTACGCGGCAGACATGGTGTCGCAGTGGGTGGCGCAAAAGTACGGGCGGGACAGCGCGGTGAGCGACGGCTACCGCATTTACACGACGATCGATCCCGACCTGCAAAAGGCGGCGGAAAAGGCGCTG
>JAYTML010000394.1:0-3854 GCA_043728655.1 Chthoniobacter sp.
GCGCTGCTCCAGCCGGTGCGGTTGTTGCCGCCATCGGTCACGAACATATCGAGGAAGGTGTTCGGGTCATTGTAGTCGCCGACCCACGAGGAGCGGCACATGTCGTAGTCGAGCTTGCTCTGCGAGTTCAGATAGACGGTCCACTCCTGGCGCGCGAGCTGGATGGTCACGCCGAGGTCGCGGCGGAACATATTCTGAAGCTCGACGGCGATGTCCTGATCGAGGTCGGAGTCCGAGCGGTAGAGGTAATAGACGACGGGAAAGCCGCTGCCGCCGGGGTAGCCGGCCTCGGCGAGGAGTGCGCGGGCCTTTTCCACATCGCGCTCCGGGCCCGGCGGCGGCTCGTAGCCTGTGCCGGCGCCCGGCGGGACGAAGCTGGTGGCGGGCACCTCGCCGGCGCGGGTGATGTGCTCGACGAGATACGGCTTGTCCACGACGAGGGAGAAGGCCTTGCGAACGCGCGGATCGTCGAAGGGTTTCCGCTTCACGTTGAAGCGGAAGAAGTAATTCCCGAGGAAGGGCGCGGCGTGGAAATCGGGCCGCTTTTTCAGCTCGCCGAGGAGCGGCGTGGGCGCGAGGCCCTTGTCCATCATCAGGTCGGCGATGCCGGTCGCGTAGAAGTTGAAAGCGGTGTGCGGGCGCGCGGCGGGGAGCACATCCACGCTTTTCATCGCGACCTTTTCCGCGTTCCAGTAACGCGGGTTTTTCACGAGCCGCACGCGGTCAAAGGGCCGCCATTCCTTTAGCAGAAAAGGGCCGTTGCCCATGAAGTGCGCGGGCTTGCTGGCCCAGTCGGCGTATTTTTCCACCGTGGGGCGATGCACAGGCAGCAGCGTAACGAAGGCGCAGAGATCGAGGAAAAACGGCGTCGGATTTTCCAGCTCGACCTCCAGCGTGTAGGCGTCCGGCGCGCGGACGCCGACGGTGCCGAAGTCCTTCGTCCTGCCTTCGCCGAAGTCTTTCGCGCCGCGAATGTAGTAGAGCTGGTAGGAGTATTCGGAAGCCGTCGAGGGGAGCAGCGTGCGCCGCCACGAATAGAGGAAGTCCTCGGACGTCACCGGGTCGCCGTTGCTCCACACGGCATTCTTTCGGAGGTGAAAAGTGTAGTGCAGGCCGTCGGGTGAAATCTCCCAGCGCTCGGCGACGCCGGGCTGCGGGACTCCCTTGCTGTCATTGCTCGTGAGACCCTCAAAGAGCGCGTAGCTCACGCGGCTGGTGGACTGCGCGGTGCTGAGCGGCGGGTCGAGCAGCTCGGGCTCGGCGCCATTGATGAAGACGAGCTCGGCGCGATCCGGGACGCGCCCGCAGCCGCAGAGTACGGCGGCAGCGAGGAGGGTGAGGAAAAGGGCGGGGCGATTCACGGCGGGCGCTGACCTTGCATGAAATGCGCGGCGGGGGCAAAGGCTTCGCGCACCGCCGCTACTGCCCCTGATCGAGCTTGAAGTTGACCTTGATCTCGAAGAACTCGCCGTCTCCGAGGCCGGCAGGGAGCGGGTCGATCTGCTGGATCTTGTTTGCGGCGGCGAGGACGGACTCGTCCATGACGGGGTTGCCGGACGAGTTCACGACCTCGCGGTGGCTGATCGTGCCGTCTTTGGCGATGCGGAGCTTGAGGGTCGTCTCGAAATCCGCGCCGGCGCGGACGATGGAGGTGGGCTGCTCCCAGCGGTTGTGAAAGCGGTCGTGGAGCATCGAGAAATACCAGCCGAACTCGGAGGCGCCCGTGCCGCTGCCGGCTTTGCCAGGGCCTTTGCCGTTGCCGGCTCCCGGCCCGTTGCCGCCGGGCTTGGCGGTTCCAGCTTTCGCGTCGGGGGAGATCCCCGCGCCGTCGGCCTTCTTTGCTGCCGGGGTTCCTTTGGGTTTCTCTCCGGGGGTGGTTTTCGGCTTTGGCGAACCCTCGGCGGCCTTGGGCGTGGCCTTGGGTTTTGGAGAGGCCATCGGGGTGGCTTTTGGAGTCGCCTTTGGGGTGGCTTTTGGCGTGGCGGGCTTGGGTGTGGCGGGTTTCGGCGTCGCCGGTTTTGGCGTCGCGGGCGGTGGGGTGGCCGGCTCCGGCGTGGCTTTGGGCGTCACGATTTCACTTTCCGCAGCCGGCTTGGGCGGGGGGAGCTGCACCAGTTCCATCGGGGGTTCGGGTGGGGGTGGCTCCGCATCGGGTGGAGGGGTGTCGGGATCGGGCGCAGGCTCGGGCTCGCCCGGGCCCGTTTCACCGCCACCGACCGAGCCGCCTTCCAGCCACAGCACCTGATCCGCCGGCTTTTTTCCCGGCCACTGGTTGAAGAGGCAGACCGCGCCGATGAAGACGGCATGCAGTCCGGCGACGATGAGGAGGTTTCGTCGAAAGGCGGAATCGTCGGGCATGGCGCGTGTCAGGGCTGCTCCGGGCTTGTGACCACGCCGACTTTCGTGATCTTCGCGCGCTGCACGGCGTCCATCACGTCGATGAGCTTTTGCACGGCCAGCTCCCGGTGCGAGCGGATGACCACGGCGACATCGGGCTTGGCCGCTTTCAGGTCGATGAGCCGGCCTTCGAGCTGGGCGAGTTCGAGCGGCTCGCCGTTCAGGTCGATCTGCGCCTCGCGATTGATCGCGACGGTCTGCACCGCCTGCGGATCGACCGCGTTTTTCGCCGCCTCGCTCGAGGGGATGACGAGATCCACGCTGTTCTCCATGAGCGGCGTGGTGATCATGAAAATGAGCAGCAGCACGAACGCGAGGTCGAGCAGCGGAGTGACGTTCAGCTCATTGAGCGTCTGGAGGCTGTGGCGGTCGGAGAAGCGGCGCATGGTGGCTAAATGAAGAATGAGGAATGAAGAGTGAAGAACGCGGCGGGGGCGCCCGGCCTCATCATTCGTGCTTCGTCATTCGTCATTTCCACCCCTTCTCGCGCCCGCCGTGATCCACGTATTTGTGCTCAAACTCGGACGCGAGTTCGGCGGCAAAATTGTCGAGCCCGACGATGAGCGCGCGCAGGGTGGTGATGAGGTAGTTGTAGCCAAACATCGCCGGGATGGCGACGAGCAGGCCGGTGACGGTGGTGATGAGCGCGGCGCTCACGCCTGGGGCCATCGCGGACAGGCTTGCGGAGCCGGCGGCGGCCACGTCGCTGAAGGTCTCCATGACGCCCCAGACCGTACCGAGCAGGCCGAGGAAAGGCGCGCCGCTGACGGCGGTGGCGAGGACGATCATCTGCGATTCCAGCTTCAGCGCCGTCTCGCCGACCGCGCGCTCCATCGCGCTAGTGACCACGCGCATCTGCGCGGACGAGATGCGCGGCGCGGCGTCGAGCCGGCCGCGGAAGGTCTCGTCCACGTCCGCCGAGCCGAGGAGCTGGAAGGTCAGCTCCTGGCAGCCCGCCTTGTACACGGCGAAAACGGGCGCGCCCTCGAAACGGATGCGGTCGGTGTAGATGCGCAGCGGCTGGCGGTCGGTGCGGAAGAGGCTGAGGAACTGCGCGCGGCGCCGCTGCGCCTGGCGGATGACGCGGAACTTTGTGACCATGACCGTCCAGCTGAAAATCGACGCTAGGAAGAGCGAGAGCAGGATGAACCTGGCCGGCCCGCTCGAATGCTCGAAAGCGAAGACGAGGCTGCCGCTGCCACTGGCTGCGAGGAGAGTCGGAAAAAGCGGTACCGGCATGAGATGGGCAGTGCTTTAGCGCAAGGCGGCGCGGGTTCAAAGGCAAAGCGGCGGCGGCGGCTCTTTGGCCGGTTCTTCTTCTCCTTCTTCATCGTCATCTTCTTCTAAGAGGGTGTCTAAAAAGTCGCCTTTGGTGTCTTCTGAGAATAGCCCGGCACTTTAGTGCTGGGTCATTCAGCAACAGCTAAACCAGTCCCGCAGGGACGGCAGAACCGTTC
>JAYTML010000395.1:0-12595 GCA_043728655.1 Chthoniobacter sp.
GATCGGCACTGCCGGCTTCGTCATCGTCAACGGTCCCGCGGGTGCGAACAGCACGTACGACACGCAGGGCGGGAATCAGGCATCCTTCGTCTATCACGATCCGGCGGCGGGCTTCGGGAGCTGGGGCGGCTCGCCGGGCCAGGCTCTGCAATATGATGAGGGCGGTGCGAACGTCGTGATCTTCGGGAAGTCGAACAACGTGGGCGTCGGATACGCCATGTATCTTTACTACACCACTGACGGGACGAACCCGGAGGGCGCGGGCGGCGTCGGGAGCGGCACGACGAAAGCGGTCGCGATGACCTATCAGGCGCCGAACGACGACGGCGGCACGACGAACTGGTGGAAGGGAACGATCTCACCCAAACCGAGCGGCCAGCTCCGGTACAAGCTCGGCATTTACCGGCACACGTCGGCGGGGAATGCCGTCGCGAGCGTATTTCCGAGCGGCCCGGATCCGGTGGCGCAGAAAAAGAAAATGCTCACGGTTTTCAAAATCCCGAGCTTCAACGCCACGACCGCGCTCGTGTATCCGCACAACGACTACGCCGCGACACAGACCGGATTGACGGAGGGCTTTCACTGGCTGCGCGCGCGCGCATTTCTGAACCGCGCAGGCCGCGCGTCGATCTACAACACTTTCACGCAGACCTTTTACTACGATGTCGCGACGCCGGGCGGGGAGATCAAGTTTCCCGCGACCAATGGCGAGACGCTGACCGGGCAGAGCTACGGCGCGGTCGTCCGCGGCGACCCGACGATCACGGAGGCGTGGATGCACATCGACGATGCCGACGCGACCAATGACGACGTGGCGACTGGCGTGGCGAATGGCAACGGGATCGGCTTCGAGCCGTTCACCGATGCGAATGGCAACGGCGTGCGCGAATCCGGCGAGGCATTCATCGACCTGAATGGCAACGGTGTCTGGGACACGAATGTGCCCGCTTGGGTGCGCGTGAGCGAGGGCTCGCCGAGCACGGGAATCAGCAGCGCGTTTCCGCGCGAGTGGCGGTTCAACTACCGGAACATCCCCGCGAGCGGCGCCGCCACGATCAAGGTCCGGCTGCGCGAGCTTTCGTCGTCGGCCGCGTTCTTTAATGCGGGCAACGTGGACACCTCGGATTCCGCGGGACATTTCAAAACGCTGACCCGCACGGTGACGGCGGCAGGCGACCCGCAGCGGCTCTTCATCGCATTCCCGCAGGGCGACGGACAGACCGTCGGCGCGGGCTACGTGATGAAGGCGCGGATGAGCCAGACGATCTCGAACGGAGTGGACGACGCCACGCTCAAGAGCCGCTTCGTCGTGCAGATCGCCAGCAGCGAGTCGGGCTCGGTCTCCAATCCGGTGACCCAGAGCGCCGCGTCCTTCCAGATCATCCGCAACGCCGCGCCCGGCTTTGACGATCTCGCCTTCACGCTGCCCGGCCTCTACAACGGGCAGCCGGATTTTCTCCACTCGCTGCTCGTCACGCTCACGAGGCCCGGCAATTCCGCGCTCGCCGCCGCGCGGCAGGTGAAAGCGACGCAGACCGGGCAGGGGACATACGTGAACATCGTCACGCCGCCGGAGTTCGATTCCGACGGGAAGCGCTATGTCATCTCGCTTCCGGATGTGGCCGCGCCCACTTCGGAGCAGCGCCAGACGCCGGTGCAGGTCGAGACGAGCCTCGATGTGCAGACCGTGATGATCAGCTTTTTGAGCGGCTCAGGGACGGTGACGCTCACGCCTTCGACCGAGACGGCCATTCGTGGATTCGTCTCCGTGGTGAATGGAAGCGCGAACGTGTCCGGCGCGGAGAAGCAACTCGCGGGGACGGTCTCTATCAACAACGGCGCCACCGCGATGACAGGCGCGGGGACCAGCTTCACCACGGTGCTGGCGGTCGGCGACGTGATCCGGGTCGGCACGGCGACATTCACCGTGGCGGTGATTTCCTCGAACACGGCGCTGACGGTGACCAGCGCCGCTACCGGGCCGGCGCTGAATGCCAACGCGTACGTCCAGCCAGCGTTCACGCGCACTTTTCACGGCGGCGACACGATCAAGATCGCGGGCGTGACCTACAGGGTGGCGCAGGTGCCTTCGGCATCGAGTCTCGTGCTGGGCAGCGTCTTCACCGGTGCCACGGCGGGCGGACTGACCGCCTACCGCGTGGATGGGAACCCGGTCGTCGTTGGCAGCAAGAAGTCGTGGAATTTCCTGTGGACGAACATGACGCGGGGGGAGTTCACATTTGCCGCGACCGGGCACCCGGCGGCCGGCGCGGATGTGGTGGCGGTGCGAAATGCGTCGGTCATTTTCGAGCAGATCGTGGCGAGCGATCCGAACGATGTGGATGATGATGATGACGGCCTCTCGGACACGCTGGAGCTGACGATCACGCCGCTGCCGACGACAAACGCCGAGGGCTGGCTGAATGCCGACATTCACCTCTGGTCGATCTCCGGCCACACCGATCCGCGCAAGCCGGACAGCGACAATGACGGCCTGCCGGATGGTCTCGAATCCGGCTGGGGCAGCGCGCAGCCCGGCACGAATACCGCGACCGACACGAATGGTGACGGCGAGCCGAATTTCATCAGCGACACCGATCCGCCGATCTTCAACACGAACGACAACGCGACGCGCCCGGCGGGTTACGAAAACTACAACCCGTGGACCTACGACCACAGCAGTTCGCGCACGGATCTCATCGCCGGCACGATGACGAATCCGAACAAGGCGGACACGGACGACGACGGCCTGAAGGACGGGATCGAGGACGCGAACCACAACGGGCGCGTGGAGGTCGGCACACTCGACGGCGGCGGCGCGCTGACGGCGCTCGTTGCGCATCCGGTGACGATCTACAACACGTCACGCATCGACCGCACGAAGCTCCCGGCGGGCGGAATCTTTCTCGAAACCGATCCGAATGGCGCCGATACGGACGGCGACGGGGTCAGCGACGGCGGCGAGGACGCGAACGGGAATGGGCGGGCGGACATCGCGATCATCGACCGCAACCAGCCGAGCGGCGCGAGCTTCGTGATCCTCAAGGCACTCGACGAGACGACCACCGGGCCGCTGCCGTGGAAATACTCCGATTTTTGCCACTCGCTCGGCGCCTACAAATCGCGGCGCATCAAAATGGCGGCGCTCGATGCGGTCTTCCGCCCCGGTGGCATGCCGCGCAGCGATGGCTACGATGTCATCTGGCTCGAGACCGACCCGCGCAACGGGGACTCGGACGGCGACGGTCTGCCGGACGGCTGGGAAATCGCGCATGGCCTCGACCCGCTCGATGACGGCATCGCGGGCCACTACTCGCTCCGCACGGGCAAGCCGGCGAACCCCAACAATGGCGCCGCAGGCGACCCCGACAACGACAGCTTCACGAACCTCCAGGAGTACGTGAACAACACGGATCCGCAGACGCCGAACAACGCCGCGCCGCCGCCGCCCGGTTCGATCGTCATCGGCCCCGGCGCGACGACGACCGTCGGCGGGGTGGTGAATGCGCATGAATTCACCGACTGGACGGCGAACGACCTGATCGTGCTCGACGAGTACGACGGCGCGGGTCCGAACAACCAGGGCGGCGACGTGTATCACGCGAATGACGGCTTCGATTCATCGCGCGACCTCACTGCCTTTTACGCGCACGACGGCGGCGACACGGCGATGGGCGGCGACGGCAATTTCTACTTCCGTGTCGATCTGCGCGACCTGCGCCCGTTCGCGGAGGAGGGGAGCCTGGACATCTATGTCGCGATCAATTTCGGCAATCCCGGCACCGGCGAGAAAAACCTGCCGGACGATGTGGACACGCTGACGACGATGGGCTGGCAGGCCGTGGTGGCGTGCTACTCGACGAACAACGGCCGCGTCTATGTGGATACAAACCCCGGATCGAACTCGACGGCGATCGGGCAGAACCTCACGCCATTCGGCGTCGTGCCGCGCGACCAGAACGCGGCGGACGGTTTCAAAAAGGCGTACTTCAACTCGGACCTCGATTCCGTGGAGTTTTCCGTCAGCCGCAAGGCGCTGCGCGACGCGGGCTGGAACGGGCTCGATGCGGGTGACCTCATCTATCAGGTCTTCACCACGAAGGACGGCACGGGAAACACTCCGCCAGGTGCGGGTGACCTCGGCGGGCGGACGGACATTCGCGATACGATCTACGACGACTTTCTTGCGTCGGATTACTACTCCGATCAGGCGAGTATCTCGGGCAGCAACAGCGTGCTGCGGGGTTACTTCGGCGTGAAGGCGGGGAACGACCGCGGCAGGCGCGTGAAGGTCATCTCACTGGCGCATGGCAGCCAGGCGATCGTGCCCGGCAGCACGGTCCAGGCGCTGATCAGCGATGGCGCTGGCGCGGGCTACTACCGCCCGCTCGACGCGCATCAGGCTTTTGGCGTGCCACTCACGCTGCACATCACGCCCACGCTCGCCTCGGCGATGCAGTGGGCGGCGTCCGCGAATCCCGCAAAGGACGGCCCCGCTTTCAACGCGCGCGTGAAGACGCTGGCGCAGAGCGGGGTGATCGGCCTGCTCGGGAGCACTTTCGCCGACCACATCGTGGGTTACTTCCCAAATGACTTCAACGCGGCCAACGTCGCGCTCGCGAACCAGTATCTCGGCTCGATCTACGGCGGCGGGCAGTCGGCGAAGGTCTTTTGGAATCCCGAGCGCGTGGCCGACACGGGCACGCTCTCGAAGATCAGCGCGCTCGGTTTTGAATACACCTTCATCGACCAGATGCGGCATGTCTTCCGGTGGTTCGGCAGGCAGAGCGCGCTGGGCAGCGACGGCTACCGCATCAATACGGTCAATGGCGTGAAATGCTTCGTCATCAATGACCAGATCAGCGCCGAGCGTTTCGCGACGAATGACAACGGCCCGAGTTTCGCGCTCCGCGATCTGCTGCTGACCAAGGCCCGCGACGGGCAGCAGGATCAGGTCGTGGTGCTGATGAGTGCGTGGGAGGATTTCACGAACAAGGCGAACGCGGACGCCTACGACAAAAACATCCGCTGGATGGCGAGCCATCCGTGGGTGCAGCTCGTCACGCCCGACCAGATCGCGAACGGCCAGGTCGATCTCTCGCGGCCGCCGGACGGGCTCGGCGACGCGTTTGGCACTGTCAGCCGGGGGACGAATCCGTCACTCGCGAAGGTGCAGCACGACTTCCTCGATCACGCGACGCAGGGCAGCTACGACAACTGGTACAACGGGAGTGCGCTGGAGGAGAGCCTCGCGGCGAAACGCTTCGACATTCGCACCGGGGTGCAGCTCCCGGCGGGAAAAAACTTCGGGCTTCTCACGGCGGGCACGGGCCTCGTGAGCGAGACGTGGAGCGCCATCACCTCGATGACTTCCGCCACTAGCGATCTCGCGCTGCTGGCGCGCGGGACGGCTGGCGCGGCGGGATTCGAAACCGCATTTCACAACCAGACGAACAACGACCTGAGCAAGTACAGCACGGGCGACTACATCTACCCGGACACCTCGTTCCAAAGCCTCGCTGGCTTCGCAAAGGTCGCGCAGTCGCAGTTCCGTTTCGCCGCTCAGTACAAGCGCGTGGAGACGTGGGCGGCGGCGGCGAATGCGGGCGCTTACAGCGCGACGGCTGCCACCGAGCCGGCGGACGTGGACGGCGACGGGGAGAATGAATACCTGCTCTACAACGACCGCGTCTTCGCCGTCTTCGAGCGGATCGGCGGGCGGCTGACCGGCGCCTGGGTGCGGGATCTCGCGACTGGCGGGGTGCTTCAAACGATCGGCAATCCGCTGAGCTACGCGGGATCTGAGACGGAGCATGAGGGAAACGCGAACATCACCGGCGGAGCGGTCGGCGCGCATCGCACGAGCGGGTTCAAGGACTGGTTTGCGACCGGCGCGACGGACGCGCTGGCCTATGTGAACAATCTCTACACCGCAGCGGCCGCGCCGAGCGGCGCCGGGTGGACCTTCACGAGTTCGGACGGGAAGATCGCGAAGACGATCACGCTCGCGCCGGGCGCGACGCTGCTCCGGGCGAGCTATGCGCTCGGGGCGGGAGTCGGCCCGCTCTACGTGCGGTTCGGACTTTCGCCGAATCTCAGCGACCTGCTGCTCAACGGGCAGGCGAACCTCAGTCCGCTCGTGAACAACACCACGGCGGGCGAGGTGGGCGTGACGAACTTCAAGACCGGCGGCGCAGTGCGCGCCTTCGTCCGCTACGGCGGCGCGGGCAATGCGGCGAGCTTCAACGCCGGCGCCGTGGATCGGGACAGCGGGGTCACTTTCGACACACTAAATATGCGCAACCAGGCGCAGACGCAGCAGATCGAAATCTTCGGCGGCAATGGGCTGACGTTCGATCTCGGGCTCCAGACCGGGGCGACGATCACGCAGGACACCGACGGCGACGGTCTGCCGGACTGGTGGGAAACTGCCAACGGCCTCGACCCGTTCAGCGCGCTCGGAGTGAACGGAGCGGACGGCGATGGCGACGGCGACGGGCTCGCGAATTTCGCGGAGTACCGCTTCGGCACGAATCCGGCGATTGCCGACTCGACGCTCGTGCAGGTGACCATCAACTCGCCGACCGCTGGCACGCGCGCGCTCGCGTTCGCCACGCGCGCCGACCGCACCTACCGCATTTCCTTTACGAACGACCTGTCCCAGCCCTTCCTCCCGCTGACGCCCGATCTGCCCGGCACGGGCGGCGTGCGGACATGGACGGACGACGGCTCGCAGACCGGCACTGCGCCACCGGCAGCGACGCAGCGCTATTACAAAGTCGAAGCCCGTCTGCCGCAGTCGGAGTGAGTGCCGTGAGCCGCCTCCCGGCAGCGCTGTTTCTCCTCGTTGCCTTCGCCTTTTCCGCCGAGGCGGCCAGCTTGAAAATCTCGGCGGGTTCCGCCGTGCGCGCGGCGGGCGAGGTCGAGGGCGATTACACGACTTCGCATGTCTATGTGAATGAAGTGGCGGGGGATCTGGTTCCTTTCACGATCTTCTTTGACCCTCAGACGGCAGGCGTGGAGACGTGCGAGGTTTTCACGAATCTCAACCGCCGCGACCGCGCCGGGCTGGATGCGAATGGCGACGGCATCGAGGACGGGATCAAGCCGCCGGGCGGGAACTCGGTCGTGGCCGGGGCGGACACGAATTACTATGCCGCCCATACGATGACGCCGGTCGCGGGCGGGTATCAGCTCACGCTGCAGGCGCAGAAGACTGGCGCTTACCGGCTGACGGCGGGGCGGTGACTTATCGCAGCGGGCGCCACTTCGACATTCTGAATGAGAACATCGTCTTCCCGCTCCACGCGGCGACGACGGCGGCCGCGTATCGCAGCATCTTCGACAACCGCCGGACCGCGTATGGGCAGGCGCTCGTCCTGCTGAACAGCAGCTCTCACGACGAGGACCACTACAACGACCCGTGGGAGGCGCTGATCCGCTGCGCTGTGAACTCGACCATCGACGGCGTGCCGCTGATTTTTCCGGTTCAGGAGCTCGGACTGAGCGGCACGGTGATCCCGCCGAACGACACGAGTGGCGGCATCACGCCATTCGGCTACGACCGCTATGAGACCAATCTTGGGAAGCCGATCCCGCATTTCAAAAAGTACAACTCGCTCATGCCGCTGTGGCTGAAGACCCAGGCAGGCCACGCTTCCTACAACTACGGGCTCGCGCAGCTCGCGCCGGTTTTCAGCGGCATCGGGCAGGCGCGGAAAAACAGCCCGGCGCTGCGCTCGTCGAACCGCTACTACCTGAACCTGAACAATGCGACCGTGCACGGGCAGATGTTCAGCGTGGCAAAATTCGAGGCGCGCAACGGTGCGCCGAATTTCTCGGACGTGGTGTTCGCGTTCGTGAATATCGCGCGCAACGCCGACCCGGAGACCACGGGTGGCATGCAGTTCAACCTCAATGCGGATGTGGACGCGAATGGCGCGAACGACTTTGGCATCAAGCCGGCGCGCACCTACAACGTGAAGAACATCGCCGCCTACCTGGGCGTGGACGGCACGCGGCGCGACACCTTTCTCATCCCCGGCGGGAAGACGGGCGCGCAACTGCTGAGCGAGGGGCTCTACGTGAAGATGAACCGTGTCCCGACGAGTGATCCGGCGTGGGCGTCCGCGCCGTATGAGGCGCTGTATCTGAAGCTCTATGATGTGACGCCGCCGCCTGCAGCGGGGACGCCGGGGACGCCGAAGCCGTATGTCATTGGCTCGCAGGTGACATTTTCATGGGCGCCGGCGAGCGATCCCGAGGGCGGGATCAGCGGCTATCGCGTTGTCATCAGCACGCAGCCGAATGGGGCGGGGACGGTCGTTTTCGACGGTACGGTGACCGGGGCGGCGAAGACGGTTACGGCGGCATTCGGGCAGACGCTCTTTGCAAAAGTGACGGCGATCAGCAACGCGGGCATCGCGAGCGGGACGGCGAGCAGCAGCAGCGGCGGGACGCTCGTGCTCGACCCCGCGGGAGATCAGGACGGCGACGGCCAGCGCAATGACAGCGAGGATATCGCGGCCACCGACCCGCTCGATCCGGCATCGCATTTCAAAATCGTGCAGACCACTCGGCTCAGCGCGAGCAGCGTGCGGGTGACGTGGAGCAGTGTGCCGGGCCGGCAGTATGAGGTGCTGGCGGCGGGCGATCTCGCGCAGCTATTTTTGAACATCAGTGGCGCGTCGCCGATCCCGTCAGGCGGCGCGACGACCGAATACACGGACAACAGCGCCACAGGCGGCGCGAGGTTTTACAAGGTCCGGGTCGTCCCGTAGCGCACAATGGACTTGTCGGCGGGCGGGCTTTGTGGACGCTCTGCCGCTCGCAAATTATGACCCCACGCACTGGAATTCTCGCCGGCGGAAACTGGATCATCGACCATGTGAAGGTCATCGACACCTGGCCCGCGCAGGACGCGCTGGCGAACATCCTCAGCGGCTCCGACGGGACGGGCGGCTCGCCTTACAACATCCTCGTGGATCTCGCGAAAATGGGCGCGCCGATCCCGCTCGCGGGCGTGGGGCTGGTCGGCGAAGACGCGGACGGGCGCAGGATTCTGGACGACTGCGCGCATTTCCGAATCGACGCAGGCGCGATGCAGCAGACGGGCAGCGCGCCGACTTCGTTCACCGATGTGATGACGGTGCAGGGCACCGGCCGGCGCACGTTCTTCCACGCGCGCGGGGCGAATGCGCTGCTCGATGCGCCGCATTTCGATTTCACGAAAACGAACGCGCGAATTTTTCATCTCGGCTACCTGCTGCTGCTCGACCGGCTCGATGGCGCGAGCGCCACGCACGGCACCGTCGCCGCCGAGGTGCTCGCCCGCGCGCAGGCCGCGGGGCTGAAGACTTCGATCGACGTGGTGAGCGAGGACAGCGACCGCTTTCCAAAGATCGTGCTGCCCGCGCTGAAGCATGTGGATGTGTGCGTCATGAATGAATTCGAGGCGGGCCGGGTGACTGGGCGGCGCATCCGCGAGGGCGAGGCGCTCGACCGCGCCGAACTGCGCGTGGCGATGCAGGCGCTGCTCGACGCCGGCGTGCGTGAGCGGGTGGTCGTGCATTTTCCCGAGGGCGGCTGCGCGCTCGGGCGGGATGGCGTATGGCACGAGCATGGCAGCGTGCGGCTTCCGGCGGATTACATCAAAGGCGCGGCGGGCGCGGGCGACGCCTTCACCGCGGGCGTCCTCATGGGCTGGCACGAAGGGCTGCCGGTCGAGGACTGGCTCCGCTACGGCGTCTGCGCGGCAGCCGCGAATCTCAGCGACGAAACCTGCACCGGCGGGATGAAGCCGCTGGCGGAATGCCTGGCCATCGGCGAGCGGTTCGGCTTTCGGAGCTAGACCCGACGCGGCCCTGACCAGCGGGAAGTTTTCCGCTAAGCATTGCCACTGCCTTGGATAGTGGGTATGCCAACTGCCCCCGGTGGCCGTCCGCCTTTCATCTCCCAACCCAACCCTCCGCATGAAAAAAAACCTCCGTTCCCTGCTCGTCCTCGCGCTTGCGATCACGCCCTCGTTCTCCGCTTTCGCGGCTGAGGCGAAGCGCGTCATCGTCGTCACTGTCACCACCGGCTTCCGCCATAGCTCGATCCCGATCGCCGAGGCGACGCTGAAGAAGCTGGGCGAGGAGTCGAAGGCGTTCACGGTCGTCGATTACGTGCAGCAGCCGACCGCGCAGATCGTGAAAAAGCCGGGCGCTCCAAAGAAGCCCGGTGACCTCAAGCCGGACGCCGACGACAAGGCGAAGGCCAAATACGAGTCGGAGATGAAGAAATATGCCGACGAGCAGGCGAAGTATGACGCGACGATGGCGAAGTGGTCGCCCGCGGACGAGGAGAAGGCGAAGGCTTCGCAGGCGGAATGGGACGCGCAGCTAAAGGCCGCAATGGCGAAGCTCGCCCCGGCTGCGCTGACGGCGGCCAAGATTGACGCCGTCATTTTCGCCAACACAACGGGCGACGACTTTCCGCTTCCCGATCGCGATGGTTTTTTCAAGTGGATCAAGGACGGGCACGCCTTCATCGGCATGCACTCGGCCACGGACACGTTCAAGAATTACGCGCCGTACTATGAGATGCTTCAGGGCACTTTCGCCGGACACGGCGCGCAGGTCCCGGCCGATCTCGTGGCGGGTGACACCGCGCATCCGGCCAATGCGGGGATCGGCGGGACGTGGGATCTCTCGCAGGAAGAGATGTATCACATCAAGAATCAGGACCGGGCCAAGGTCCGCGCGCTGTGGTATCTGCGCCACGATCCGAACGACAAGGCGAAGGAAGGCTACAATGCGGTGTCCTGGTGCCGGATGGATGAGAAAGGCCGCGTCTTTTACACCTCGCTCGGACATCGCGAAGACCTGTGGTCGGACGATCCCACGCTCAAGGACCGGAAGAATTCCGTGGAGATCAGCAAGAAGTATCAGGCGCACATCCTCGGCGGCATCAAGTGGGCGCTGGGTCTGGTGCCCGGCAGCGCCGAGCCGAACCCGGAAGCGAAATAATCAATCCGAGGACATTCTATGAAACTACTTACGGCATTTGCCTCACTCGCCCTGGCTGTCTCCGCGCTGGCGGATGACGCGGGCTTTAAGCCGCTCTTCAACGGCAAGGATCTGACGGGCTGGCATCTCCGCCGCCCGGATGCGACGAACAGTTGGACTGTCGCTGACGGTGTCCTCAAGAACACCGTCGAGAAAGGCGGGCACGGCGTCGATCTGGTCAGCGACGCGAAGTTTTGGAACTTCACGGTGAAGTACGAATACATGGTGCCGGACGGCTCGAACTCGGGCTTCTACCTGCGCGGCCGCCACGAGATTCAGATCCTCGGCGACTTCGCCAGCGGCAAGGCGGCGAAGAATGGCAATGGCGCGATCTACAATCAGACGGCACCGAGTGAATTCGCGAGCAAGCCCGCGGGCGAGTGGCAGACGGTCGAGGCCACGATAATCGGCAACAAGATCACGGTGATCCTCAACGGGAAAAAGATTCACGACAACGTGGAGTGCGACCGCGCCACGGGGAGCGAACTCGACTCGAAGGTGAAGGAGCCCGGTTCGTTCTTTCTCCAGGGCGACCACGGCACGGTGAGCTTCCGCAACATCACGGTGAAGGAACTGGCGAAGGAGTAGCGCGGACGGCGGAGCATTTTGGAAGGGCGCGCTTCGGTAACGGAGCGCGCCCTTTTCTTTGGCGGGCGGTTGAGCGGGCGAGATTCGTCTGGCAAGGCGGGGGTGGGCCGCTCTACTGGGTGACGTCGTGTCTGTCCGCCGATTTCACTTTTCCAGTCGCATCCTTTCGCTCGGGGCGTGTGCGTTCGCGCTGGCGGCGATGGGTGCCGGCTGCAAGCGCGGCGCCGAGAGCGGAAGCACATCCGGGCCGGCAGCGGAGGAAAAGACTGCCGGACACGAGGATGCGGTGGCTGCCGCAGCGGTGCGGGAATTGGGCGCCGTGCTCGAGAAGGCGCTCAAGGCGTACAATGCCGGGGATCAGGCGGCGCTTTTCGCGGACTTCGCGAGCACGGCGACACCCGCGCCGGGCGATCGGATTTTCTCGGAACTTTTCGAGGGTTACTACAAGGCCGAGCTCGGCAGGATCATGGCGCTGCGGCTGAGTCCGCGGGAGTCCTTTCCCGACCCGGATTTCGGGATGCTCGTGTACGACGCCACCTGCGAGCTGTGGCCATTTGCGAAAATCAGCGCGAATTTCGTCCGCGAAAACGGCACGCCGAAGATCGTGCAGTTACGCATGGAAAAGGTGGAGGTGGCGGAGAAGTGAGCGGTCAGCGCGGCGGCGGGCGCAGCCACTGGTCGGCGTAGTCGAGCCACACTTTCCAGTCC
The DNA here is from genome assembly GCA_043728655.1 of Chthoniobacter sp. Lineage (GTDB taxonomy): Bacteria > Verrucomicrobiota > Verrucomicrobiia > Chthoniobacterales > Chthoniobacteraceae > Chthoniobacter. The sequence continues at coordinate 12,345 of JAYTML010000395.1, forward strand.
TCGCGGGTCATGGAGTGCTTGCCGGGGCGGATGTAGTAGCCGAGGCGGCTCGCAAGCAGTTTGCCCGTCTCCGGCATTTCCGCGGCACCGAGGCCATCGCCCGCGATGAGCTTGTACACGGGATCTGCGGCGCGGAGCATCTCGAACTGCCCGCGAGGATTCGCCCACTGATCCTCCGTCGCGCACGAGAGCAGCACGGGCCGCGGTGCGCAAAGCGCAATGAGGCAGTGCTGGTCGAAAGGCAGCTTGTC
>JAYTML010000396.1:0-3302 GCA_043728655.1 Chthoniobacter sp.
GTGGTGAGCGGGCCGACGACGCTGGCGGCGCTGCTCAGCAGTCTGCAAATGGGCTTCCGCACGCTGGCGATCGAGAAGCGGTCGAGCGAAGTCTGGAACGTGCTCGGCGCAGTGAAGACGGAGTTTGGAAAATTCGGCGAGGCGCTGGAGAAGGTGAAAAAGAAACTCAGCGAGGCGAGCAGCAGCATCGAGGCGGCGGAGACGCGGCATCGCGTAGTCTCGGGCAAGCTGCGCAAGGCAGAGGAGCTGCCGGCGGCGGAAGCCGCGCAGGTGCTCGGGCTGGAGGGGATTGTCGGCGAGGCGCTGGTGGGCAGGGACGACGAAGGGAAGGACTGAGGTGGATCAGCGCGTGCCGCCCGTGAGAAAGTCGCTCAGCTCCCGCCACCACGGCGCGTCCGGCGATTGGTCGATCTCATTGTGGCCGACGCCGGGAAGCACCTTGAGGAATTTCGGGCCGCCGTAGCCGTCGTGGAGGCGCAGGCCATCCGCCGTGGTGACGATTTCATCCTCACCCGCGAGGATGAACGCGACGGGTCCGCGATAGGTGCGAAGCGCGGCGATGTTGTCGAACTGACCCCGGAGCAGCCAGCGGGGAACGAACGGATAATGATGCGCGGCAGTATCGGCGAGCGACGACATCGGGACGATCAGGCCCACGCCGGCAATCCGTTCGCCGAACTCCGCCGCGAGGCTGCAGGCGGGTCCGCTGCCGATCGATTCACCGAGGAGATAAAGTGGTCGCGAGTCGGCCGTCAGGAGTTCGCGGAGCGCGGCGCGGGCTGAGTCTTCGATGGTCTTGCGCGCGGGCGTGCCGGGGCGCGCTCCGTAGCCGGGATACTCGAAGAGATGCACCTCCCAGGTCCGCCCATCCGCGAGCCCGCCGAGCGCTTCGGCAAACGGCGCGCGGTCGATTGCGCACCCGGCATTCCCATGAAAGAGGACGGCGCGGCAGGATGCGGCGGGCGCAGGCCGCCGCCAGCCGATGAGCTGCCCGCGGGCGTCGCGCCACGGCTCCAGCCCCGCGGCGCGCGCCTCCTGCATCAGCCTCGGTTCGGAGTCCGTGCGCGGAAAATAGATCAGGCGATCCTGCAATGCGAAGAGCACGGCGAGGAGGATCGCATAGATCGCTGCGAGGCGAAACGCGGCGCGGAGGAGCTTCTTTCTCACGCGCTCAAAGTCGCAGCGGCAACGGCGGCTGGCGAGCTTGCCAGCAATGCCGGTTCCCTCTGGGGGCAGGCCAAACCCCGATCACGCCACTCTCGTTCCCAAGCTCCGGCTTGGGAACGCACTTGTCCCCGAAGCTCTGCTTCGTCGGCGTGGATGGATCGCGCGCGCTCATTCCGGTGCGGGCACTGGGAAGCAGAGCTTCCAAGACAAGTGCGTGACCAAGCTGGGGCTTGGTCACGAGGAAGATGCAGCGGCTTTATCTTTCCACCCAGACGAGGACCTGCGTCGCTTTCCGCGCCCACTCCGGCGTGAACTTGAAGGTCTGAACCAGGCCGCTGCGAAAATCACCCTGCCCCGCGATCTCTCCGATCTTATCCGGGTAGCCTTTCAACTCCGCCACCCGCCAGCGCAGTCGGCTGAGATCGGTGCCGGGCTTCAGCACCGCGTCCGCAGTGATGGTGAGCGTCTGAGGCAATGGACGTCCGTCGTCATCGGAGGCCGGGGCGTAGGCGATGATGCCGGGAGCGTTCTTGGTTTCATAAAGCGGTTTTTCGATTTTCTGGCGGCCGGTATCGAGAGTGAGGTGCCAACCCAAAATCGTCAGCGGGGAGGTTTCGCTGCCGGAGGATTTCGGGGCGTTGATCGCCGGCTGCGTCCGGCGCAATTCAGCGGTCGGTTTTTCCTGCGTGACGAGTTGACGCCCGGGGCGTGCCGCCTCGAAAACGCCCGCCCGCACGGGGCGCGCCAGGATTTTCTCCAGCTCCTCCGGCACCGTCGTGGAAATGAGGACATCATCGAACTCCGAAACGCTTTCCGCGCTGCCGTAGAGCCACAGCGGCAGCGCCGACTCGCCGTTCAGCGCCACCGTCCGCAGCGCCACGACCGCGGGCGTGCCATTGATCGTGACGCTCCAGGTGCGGGAGACAAGGTCGCTGCGAATGCTGATGCGCAGCCACTTTGCTGGCCGTCCGTCCGGCCCGAGGTCAAAGCGAATGCCCGTGGAAATCCACACGTTTTCCTGCGGCGACTTCGCGTAAAGCCCGCGAATCTCACCCTGCTGACCGACTCGGAAACACCCGAGAATCGCGCCGCCGAAATCGAGGAACTCCTCGTCGCGCTGTTCGTCCACTACTGCGGGCCTCGCCAGGACTTCGCAAAAGACCACCTTGCTGCCGGCAAACGGTGCCGCATCCACCTGCACCGCCGCATACTTCGCCGAGGGATCCAGCGCCAGCACTTGACGCGACGCACCCTCCTCCATCTCCACAATCTGCGCCTTTCCCTGCATGGCCCGCACGGACGAATTCCGCTCTGGCAGCGGGCCGATAGCCCATCCAGTTGCTGCCTCGAAATCGGCGAAAAAATAAGTCGTTGCGACATCCGCAGCGGCGTGTGCCCCGAGTGCCAAAAGCAAACTCATCGTGCAGGCGAACGCGCGCGAGTGGAGGTGCATTCGTGGGCGAAGCGTGGTTTCCGCAGCGGGATGGATCGTCATGTTCGAAGGTGTTGCCGCAAGCAGTTCCCGCATAGTTCCCGACTCGCGGCTCTGCGTCGAGCTACTACCCCGGCCGCATCCGCTCCGCCAGCTTCGTCTGCGGATGCTGCTCGCGCTGGGCGTGGATGTAGGTGGCGACCCATTCCGCGAGGCGCTGGCCGAGGAGGCGGCAGGCGGCTTCGTCGGCGTCGCCGCGGGGCTCTTTGGCGACGACGGCGCCGTAGTGGAGCGTGAGCATTTTCGAGGCGTAATCGGTAACGCCGAAGACGAGGAAGCCGAAGTTCATCAGCACGGTGAGGAGGGACTGGCAGGCCAGCTCCATGCCGCCGCCCCAGCCGCCCGACGAGGAAAACGCGCAGCCGATTTTGCCATCGGTTTCCATCCAGTGCGGCATCATCGGCTCGTCCCAGAAGCGTTTCATCTTCCACGACAGAATGCCCATGTTGGTGGGGCTGCCCACCGCGATGCCCTCGCACCACAGCACATCGTCGGACGTGGCCTGGTCAATGGAAAGCAGGCGCACTTCGGTCTCGCTAATGGTGGCCGCACCTTCGGCCACCAGTTCCGCCATGAGCCGGGTGTTGCCCGACGCCGAATCGAAAAGGACGAGGATTTTGTTCATGTCGCGGATATTTTACGG
>JAYTML010000397.1:0-2590 GCA_043728655.1 Chthoniobacter sp.
CCGGCGGTGCGCTACCCGGCGGCGCTGCTCTCGCGAATCGCCAACTGGCTGGGCATCCTGCGGGCAAACAAATCCATCGCCGGCGGTGGCACGGTCTCCGACGTGGTGAATGACAAGGACGCGGCGCGCGAGGCGCTGCTGGCGGCGATCGGGCGGGTGCGCTTTTACTACTGCTCGGCGAGCGATGAGCGGGACCAGACGCCGGAGCTGGCAAAGATCGGGCTCCAGCCGCGGCGGGATTCCGGCGATGCGCAGCCGCAGCCGCTGCCGGATGTGCCGGGGACGGCGACTTTCAACGCGGCGACGCGGGAACTGACGATCCCGGATTTGCCCGACCACGCCACGTCGATCAAGGGCTGGCGTCAGCCCGCGGGCGGGCAGCCGGAAGTGGCTGGTGTGTCGGTGGGGGTGACGGTGTCGGTGTCGGATTTCAGCCCGCTGGTGCCGGGGGTGAGCTACACGGTGTGGGTGACAGGCCATAATTCGCGGGGCGACGGCCCGGCGGGGAACAAGGTGACTTTCACCGCGTAGGCGGGGAGGCATGAGCACGTCGTTTTCCACGGTCCCCGCGCGGCCGGAAATGGTCAGTGCGGTGATGATCACCGGCAAGCACCCGGAGCGCTACGCGCTGGCGCGCGTGGCGGTGGATTGTTTCCATGCGCAGACGCACGGGAAGCGCGAGCTGGTGATTGTGAATACGGGCGGGATGCGGCTTTGGAAGGGGGAGCCGGAGGTGGTGGAAATCATGGTCGAACAGGATGGGCTGACGCTCGGGGAGCTGCGCAACCGCGCGCTGGAGGCGGCGCGCGGGGAGTGGGTCATCCAATGGGACGACGATGACTGGCATCACCCGGAACGAATCGCCAGCCAGCTCGCGGTGGCGGAGCCGGACGCCGCGTGTGTGCTGGGGAGCCAGCTCCGCCACGATCTCGCGAGCGGCTATACGTGCATCTGCGATAATGCGCAGGGCAACGACGGGACCATCCTTCATCACCGGGATACGCCCTTTCGCTATCCCGCGTATGCGCGGAGCGAGGATACGGTTTTCGTCAAACGCTTCCCGAGACGGATCGTGATGCGCGCGCCGCCGGGCCTTTACGTGCGCCTTTTCCACGGGCGCAATACCTGGGGTGAGGCGCATATCATGGGGCGGAAGGACCGGCGGGGAATCGGGCCGTTTTACAAGCGCTTCATGCAGGAGGAGGTGCTGCCTGCCTATGGTGCGGCGCCCGCTGCCGCGGAAAAAGTGCAGATGCTGGGGGTGACGATCGGGGTGGGGGAGAAATTTGAGCGGATGGCGGCGCTGGCGGCGCGCGAATTCACGAGGCGGACGGGAGCGCGGGCGGTGGTGCTCGGAGAGCGGGAAATGGCGGAGCTGAGGCTGGCGAAACCTCACTTGCTGAAATTTGAGCTGTTTCGTCTTTTTCCCGAGGCGGAAGCGATCACGTATTTCGATGCCGATGTGGTGTTTCTCGAGGACTTCGATCCGCTGGCACTGGCCGGTGACGATGGGTTCGCGGCGGTGCGCGATTTGTTTCATCAAAGCTGGATCATCACGGACGCGGCGCGGGCCGGCATCCGTCCGCAGAATTATTTCAACAGCGGGTTTTTCATCATCACGCGTGAACGGGAGAAAATCTTGCATGCCGCCAAGCGCCTGCGACAGGAGATCGGGTCGCCATTCGTGGATCAGGGCGCGCTCAATGCGGCGGCGGACCGGCTGGGAATCGCGGTGAGCTATCTGCCGGGGCGTTTCAACTCCCATGTGGATCGGAAGCATACCCGTTCCCTCGAAGGGATCGTCGGGGCGCATCTGCACTGGATCAAGGGTGAGCCCGTGGAGCAGATCGAGCGCTTTTATGGCGCTGAAGTGAAAACGCTCTTTTGGCGGAGTTAGCAAAGTCTTTACGGACTTGGCGAGGTGAGCGACCGAAAGGCGCGTGGCGCGTTCCCCTGCGGGGTGATACGAAAGTTCCTTACATATGAAACGCATCCTCCTTCTCATCCTCGTCGCGCTCACGCCGGTCCGCGCGGCCGAGCGGCTGAACTTCGTCTTCATCCTCATTGATGACATGGGCCTCACCGACGCCGGCTGCTACGGCAGCAAATTCTACGAGACACCGCAGATCGACCGGCTCGCGCGCGACGGCGTGAAATTCAACGCCGCCTACTCCGCCTGCACCGTCTGCTCGCCCACGCGCGCCGCGCTGCTGACCGGGAAATACCCCGCGCGCCTGCATCTCACGGACTGGATCGCGGGTCACGCGAGGCCAAAGGCGAAGCTGCGCGTGCCCGACTGGCAGAAGGCGCTGAAGCCCGAGTGGACCACGCTTCCCGCGCTGCTCCACGCCGCGGGCTACGCCACCGCGAGCATCGGCAAATGGCATCTCGGCGACGCCCCGCCGACGGACTTCGGCTTCGACGTGAACGTCGCCGGCACGGCGAAGGGTCAGCCGCCGACTTATTTTTCGCCCTACAAGATTCCCACTCTGCCCGACGGGCCGGCTGGCGAGTTTCTCTCGGACCGCCTGACCGCGGAGGTGGAGACGTTCATGGAGAAAAACAAGGACCGCCCGTTCTTCGTCTATCT
>JAYTML010000398.1:0-14837 GCA_043728655.1 Chthoniobacter sp.
CGGGTGTGTGTCGTTTGCGTTTCATGTTGAGAGTTCGGCGGCGCTCACGCGCCGCAAACTCTCATAGCGCTTGGATCAACTTTCGGGGAGCACGCCAACGCCAAGTTGTCGGACACCGGAAGGTTAAGGATACGGAAAAGTGTCTGTACAATGTAAGACATCTCTGCTGGATAGTGAGCCTGTCTCGGTTTTGCGGACAGTGTTGGGTATGCAACCCGGAAGAATTTGCATGAACGAACCGGAACACACCGAAGGAGAACACGAGCGCGAAGAAGCGAGAACGCCGGCATTACGACGCTTACGATGCGAAGGCCTCCCGGTTTAGGAACTCGTCCCGGAACCGGCTATTGAAGCTTTCGCTGTAGGCGTTCTGCCACGGACTGCCGGGTTTGATGTAGAGTTCTTGAACCCGCGCCGCGCGATCCAGTCCTGCACCGGCAGCGACACGACCGTAAGCGGTGCGCGGAGCACCGCTTGACGGACGTGTCTGGCTTCTTGGCCCTGCGGAGTGGCAGATGTCGTAGATGTCGATCTACGAGACTTACGATACAGCTTGGAAGGCGGCGCGATTGTGTGTCTTGGCCCAAGCCTCTGGAACGAGGTCTTTGACCTGCCAGTTGGTCGCAGTGGGGAGGCGCGTGAGGATGTCGCGGAGGTAGGCGGGCGGATCGATCCCGCGGCGGCGGCAGCTTTCGATGATGGTGTAAAGGATGGCCCCGCGCTGGCCGGCTTCGGCGGCCCCAACGAAGAGCCAGTTCTTCTTGCCGATGGCGGTGGGGCGGATGGCGTTCTCTACGAGGTTATTGTCGATCTCGATGCGGCCGTCGGCGAGGTAGACGCCGAGCGCGGCCCATTGGCCTAGCGCGTAGTCGATGGCCTGGCCGAGGGGGCTCTGCGGGAGATGGCGCCGGCTCAGTTTGAGCCGGGTTAAGGCGCGCTGGAGGCGGGCGATGAGGGGACGGCTTTGGTGGGCGCGGACGGCGGCGCGCAGGCGGGGGCCGGCGTGGCGTGCGCGCAGGTCCTTTTCGATGCGGTAGAGATGCTGGATTTGCCGGACGATCCAGCCGGCGGTGCGTGGGCTCGATTCGAGGGCTTCATGGAACTTGCGCCGGGCATGTGCCCAGCATCCGGCCAGCGTGATCTTGCCGGCGCGGCGGCCGGCGAAGGCGGGATAGGCGCTGTAGCCGTCGCATTGCACGGTGCCGGTGAAGTCGACGGCGATGAGGTTATCCAGGCACGCGGCGGCGCGACTGGTTTGCCAGTCGAAGAGGACGTCGCCGCCGGGCCGGCTGTAAGCCCAGAGATAACCCTGGCGGGTCTGGCCGTGGCCGGGCGCGAGATAACGGATCGGGTTTTATCGACCTGCACATAGCCACCAGCCATGACACCGGTGCGGATCGCCTCGCAGATCGGACGCAGCCAGTCGGCAGCGAGCGCGACCCAGCGCACCATCGTCGGCCGCGGGATATGGACACCGTGGCGGGTGCGGTAAATCTGTTCCTGCCGGTAGAGCGGCAGATGATCGCCGAACTTGGCGATGAGGATCTGCGCGAGCAGGCCCGGAGCGGCGAGGCAGCGTTCCTGCAGGCTCTCGGGCAGAGGGGCGATGACGGGCACGGCGTCGACCTCGCCACGCCGCACATACTTGCGCCGAATGAGGCGGCGGCGCAGGAAGCGCGCGGGTTCGTAGTCGAGTTGTTCGCGGACTTCCTCGCCGAGGCAGCGCCACGCCGCCGGACAGGCTTTGACCGGCGCGGGGTCGAGCACTTCCTCGATCACCGGCAGATACTCGGGCAGCCGTGGCCGGCGTTCACGCGGAGGTGATGGGACCGTCGAGCGCCGTGGCTCCTCCGCAGCCACGGGCTCCGGGGCTTTTGGGCGCGCGTCTCCGTCTTGCAAAAGTAACAGCAGTTGCGCGGGATCGAGCCGCTCGCTTTTCGCCCCGAAGAACTGGCGGACCAGCAGGTCGATCTTCTGCCGCAGGAGCGCGTTCTCCTTTTCCAGTCGATCGAGCCGCTCGTCTCGGACCTTGAGTTCAGCCAGGAGTTCAGCTTCGCGTGCGCTCGTCATTGCTGGAATGGGAGAGTAACTAACTCCCACCTGCATGGGAAGAGTTATGTTAGCTAACTCACTACTTATCCACGCGACAAGCTATGTCAGTCGCGGTCATGCCAAGGACGCAGCCGCGCCCCGCGCAGCTCGATGCCGTCGGTCAGCATGGCCAGCGCCTCCGGGCGCAGGCACAGCTTGGTCGCACCCGACTCCACACTGCGAGGCCAGGCAAAGGTGCCTTCCTCCAATCGTTTAATCATGACCCAAAGCCCCGTCCCGTCCCAATACAGGATCTTGAGCCGCGTCCGCCGCCGGTTGGTAAAGACGAAGAGCCCGCCCTGCCGCGGATCTTCCCCCAACCGCTCACTGACCAGCGCAGGCAACCCGTTGAAGCCCTTGCGCAAATCGCACGGCTCCAGCGCCACGAACACCTTCAAGCTGCCCGGAAAACTCAACATGGCCGGGACCCGTCGGCCAGCGCGCGGAGCAGTTGCACCGCCAGCTTCACCTGACCCGGCACCGCGATCTACCTGGACCTCTCGATCCTCAAGGAGGTGGCGTTTTCGGATTTACGCTTCGGGCGGCGGTTCGTTAAGGTTTTTGAACAAATGTCCGGGGGTCGTGGAGCCAGTGTTCCGATGGCCTGCCAGGATTGGGCCAACACGAAGGCCGCCTACCGCTTCTTTGCCAACGAGCGGGTTGAATAAAGAGGGAATTCTGCGCGGGCTTTTCACAGCCACGCGGGAGCGGGTGGCGGCGGGGAAGGGACCGGTGTTGATTCTGCTCGACACGTCCGAGTTTTCCTATCAACGAGAGAAATAGGTGTCCATCGGGCTGCTGCACCGCGCCATAGTTGGCAAGGATGGGGCAAGGGACGGCTGCGCCTTCGGACGATTTGCGGGCAGGTCACAATGCGACCTGCGCCGTTCTTTGGTTTTGGGTGTCGGCTAAAATCCGCTCGTGGGCTCCGCAGCTTTGTGGGCTTCGAGGAAGGCGAGGGCCTTGTCGTAGCTGCAGCGCTGGAGATAATGGGCGAGTTGCGGCTCTGTGCCAGCGGGGAGTTGACCTGCAAGGCCAGAAATTTCTTCGGAAACGGCCTGAAGTTGGTGGAGGTGTGCGGCAGAATCCCGCTGATAGAATTCCCGGTCGGCAACAATTGCGAGGCGCTGCTTCAAGGCCGCTGCGAGTTGGCGATGAGTATCTTGGGTTCTGATCATGGCATTTTTTATGGAAGATTCGTGTGCTCCCAATTGAGAGAGTCGCCCGGCCCGACGGACGGCGGCAATGGTGACCGCTATCTGGGAGTCGCCCGTTCGGCCCGAAGTTGGCGTTCGGCTTCGATCCAATCATGATGCTCGTCTCCGGGGAGGCCGTTGTGACGGCGTTTCTCCGCGATGAAGTATGCGCGCAATGCGATGTCTTCTGCCGTTACGCCGGCCCGTTTGACTGCTTTCGGCTTGGTCGCCTGCTGCGCTTTGGCCGGAGCCGATTTGGCCTGTTTCGCGGGTGCAGCAGTTCCCTTTCGGGGTGCTGGTGGTTTCGTGGTCGCGGCCTTGACTGCAGGTTTGGCCGGCGAGGCTGCTTTTTCGGTCTTTGTATTCTTGCCCATAATCTTCAGTGTGTTGGAGATGCTCTGCCCGGGGAAGATTCCGCTGCCGTGGCAGCGAAAAGAAGAACGTCGGGAGAATACGGTTTTCAGGCAGCGCGTAAATGAGGAAATTCATTCCTGAGGAATTTGCGGCGAGGGGATGGTTGTCTTGACAGCGTTCGCCCCACTTTTAGCTTCGCACCCTCGTATGTCCGATTCTCAACCGCCAAATGTCACGCCGTCAGATGCGCCGAATCCAGCTCCGCCGGCACCGATGAATGCGGGAACCGGGTTGCAGCCCAATGTTGCCGCGGGTCTGGCGTCCATTTTCACGCTGATTGGGGGAATCGTGTTCCTGGTTCTGGAAAAGCGGGACAAGTTTGTGCGTTTTTACGCGATGCAGTCAGTCTTTCTCGGCGGGGCGATGGTCGCGGCGTCCGTCGTCACCCAGATCGTCGCGATCGTATTCTCACATCTGCCTATCATCGGCTGGCTGATTGCCCTGCTGTTCGGACTGCTCTTCTGGCTCCTGTGGCTGGGATGGTTCGTCGTGTATGTGATCACGATCATCAAGGCATTCTCGAATCAAGAGTGGGAGATACCTTTTCTGGGGCCGCTTGCGCGGAAGCAATTGGAGTCGGGCAGGCTGGGGTCGCTTTAGCCGATGGCCTTTTGGGCCAGTGACTCTGCGAATTGCCGCAGGTTCGTGTGGCCGGAAAGGTCGATGCTCTCAAGTGCAGTTTCGCGCCGGAACCAGGTCATCTGGCGTTTCGCGTAGCGGCGGGTCGCTTGCTGGATAGCGGCAACGCATTCCGGCTCGGTGCAGTGTCCGGCAAGGAGTGCGCGGATTTCGCGAAGGCCGAGGGTCTGGCCGGCGGTGGTGCCGGTTTCCCCGGTTGAACGCACCTCTTCGACGACACCGGCGGCGAACATCGCTTCGGTGCGCCGGTTGATGCGGGCGTTCAGTTCTTCGCGGTTTAGCGTTAGGAGGACCCCGCGGATGCCGGCCGGGGTGGCGTTCCATTGCTGGTGAAAGGTCGAAAATGGCTGCCCGGTGAGATGGCAGACTTCGAGGGCACGGATGACGCGGCGCGGATTCTTGAGATCGATCTGCGTCGCACCGAGCGGATCAAGCTGCGTGAGCTGCTTCTGCAATTCTGTGAGGGGCTGCCGTTCCAGTTCGGCGCGCAGTGCTGCGTCGGCGTGCGGCAGTTCGGCCAGGCCGTGGGTCAGAGCGCGGAGGTAAAGGCCGGTGCCACCAGCGATGATGGGCACGCGTCCGCGTGCGCGGATTTCCTCGATGCACTGTCGGGCGGCGAGGAGGTATTGGCCGACATCAAATGATTGGGTGAGCGGGATCTCGCCGACGAGATGGTGCGGAGTCCGCGCACGCAATTCCAGTGACGGCTTCGCGGTCAGGATGTCGAGACCGCGGTAAATCTGAAACGCGTCCGCGCTGACGATCTCACCGCCGCAGCGTTCGGCGATGGCGACGGCGAGTTCAGATTTTCCGACCGCCGTCGGGCCGGCGACGATGAAGAAATCAGCGGGGTGGGATGACAAATGACGGGCGGCGGTTGGAATGCGATGCCATTTGTCACCGGGCGCGTCCCGCATGTCACAAGAAAAAGAGGCCCGCCGTCGCCGGCGGGCCTCTAAATAAACCGAAGATTCGGGTCTTAGCCGCGGTAGTTTGTCTCGCGTTCGGTGGTTTTCGCTCCGCTCACCACGAGTTTCCGTCCCATGAAGGGCTTGTCATGGAGTTCGGTGACGGCACGCTTGGCTTCGTCCACCGTGGACATGCTGACAAAACCGAAGCCTTTGGATTTCTCGCTGTCCTTGTGTGTGACAACCTCTGCGCTTTTGACGTTGCCGACTCCGTTAAAGAGGTCGTTCAGGTCTGTCTCTGTGGCGTCGAAGCTGAGGTTGCCGACGTAGAGTTTCGGCGAAGTGACCTCGACTGCCTCGGGTTTCGGAGACGGCTGCGGATCGCCGCGGCCGTTTCCCTTGTTGTAGCTGGGATACGCGGGGCGGGAGCCCGGGGCGGCCGGCTTCCTGTCAGTCTTGAACAGGCCGAGGAACCTTTGCCAGAGGGATTTCTTGGCCGGTGGGCGCTGTGGTGCGGGAGATTCGCTGCGGTCGCTGTAGGAGCGGGAGGAGGAGCGGCGTTGGCCGCGTCCCGAGCGGCGGCCGGAGCCGCCTCGGGAGTCTTGGGGTCTCATGGATGGGATTTCTATTCTGAGGCATTGATGTGCCCGGGAAGCACACATGGAGTGTACGATCCGACGCGTCGCGCGCGACTCTCGTGCGGACAGGAGAGAGGAAGCGGGAAAGCGTCGGAAAACTTCGCCGGGGGATGTCGGTTCGAGTCGCTGGGAGGAGCGTCCGTCCATGCCGTCCGGCGGGCGACGAATGGGATCGTCGCCAAACCGGGAGGGCGTCACTGAGGAGGAGGAGGGGAGTGATTCTGCTCATCTGACAGTGAACTGCTGGGGGAGAAAGCGAGCGCGCCACGCCCTTGGCTCTTCCAACATCCGGCGGTGAGGTAAGCGACCTTTCCTGTCGCGGCAAGGAAAAACACTGCGCTCCCGGCGATCATTGGAGGGAAACGCGGGATCATGGCGCAAAAAAGGACGCGCCTCGCGACGCGTCTTTTTCTGAAACTTTGCGGCGACTTTCGCCCGTCAGCGCATAAGGAGCACGGCGCGGGCGCGCTTGATCTCGCGGGTGATCTTGCGATGGAAATGGGCGGGCATTCCCGTCAGGCGGCGGGCGAGAATCTTACCGCTCTCGGTGACGAACTTTTTCAAGATGTCGGGATTCTTGTAGTCGAGGGCTTCAAGGGCGATGTCGATGCGGCGGCGCGGCATCGAGCGGTTCGCTTTGCGGAAATTGGTCCGGCGTTGCGGGGTCTTGGGCTGCATAGGTTGGGAAGCGGCTGGCTTACTTGGTTTCGCGGTGAAGCGTATGCCGCTTCAGGTTGGGATTGTATTTTTTCTTTTCGAGCCGGTTGGGCGTGTTCGGGCTCTTCTTGTTGCGCGACGAGATGTAGCGCGAGACGGGTTTGCCTAAGGCTTTCGCCTCCGTGCATTCGAGGATGATAAAATCGCGGGCCATGTTGGGTTATTCCTTGGTTTCGGTGACCGGTTCTTCTTCTTCGGAATCTCCGGGCTCTTCGTCGGTCAGGCCGAAGAGGGAGGTGACAGGGACTCGGGCGCGGGAAACCTTGCCCATTTTTTCAATCTGCGACTGACACTCGACGGTGAGGCGCGCGAATGGCAGTGCCTCGAGCCGGGCGTGGGCGATGGCCTTGCCGCTCATTTCGCAGACGCCGTAGGTGCCGAGCTCGAGGCGCTTGATCGCTTCATCGATCTCGTAAAGTGCGTCCTGCTCCTGCGAGAGGAGGCTCAGCGCAAAATCGCGGTCATACGCATCGCTGCCGGCATCGGCCTGGTGCATGCCAAACGCGCTGGCTTCGCTGCCTTCGGCGCGGGCGCGGAGATTGTCCTTCGCCACGCCGGCCATGGCGTCGAGCATGGAGTCGCGGAGTTGGAGCAGGCGGTCCTTCTGCTTTTCGAGGAAAGGCGTGAGCGTGACCTTGATGGCGGGGATTTTCTTGGCCGGCACTCCGTTGGGAATCTTGTGCTTGGGCGCAGGTTTGACCGGGGCCGGTTTGGCGGCGGCTTTGGCTTTGGGTTTTAGTTTAAGTTTCACAGATCCGTTGCCCTTTGCGGGTTTCGCCATTTTTGGCGCAGGTTTTCCAGCTTTAGCCGCAGGCTTTCCAGCGCGTTTCACGGGTTTCGTGGCGGCTGGTTTCTTCGATTTTGCGGCGGGTTTCGCTGGTTTGGGCTTGGCCATAAAAATGCGGGGGGGAAATCAGTTTCTGGCGTTGAAAGGAAAAATTGAGGCGCGTTACATACGAGCTATCGACATGGGGTGCAAGGGGGAAATGCCACGGATTTTTGCGTGTCTCGCGGACCGCAAATGCAGGCAATTTCAGGCGCTGGCGGGGAGGGCGGACGCGATTGGCGGACGGTGGAATTCGTGGCTTGCCTGCCCGATTTTACGAGCTCGCCGAAGAGTATCTCCGCAGCGCGAACATCCAGAACGCACGGCTCGCCGCGAGGACAAAGAGCGCCGCCGCTGCGAGCTGCGCGAGCCCGCCCCACGGTGACTCAAACGAGCGGGCCAGCAGCCGGGAGGGTACATTCGCGACGATGATGACGGGGATGAAGTAACTGAAGATGATTTTGAAAATGCCGCGAAATACCGAGTCCGGGTAGCGGGCGATGTTGAAGACATTGAAATACCCGTAGATGAGCCCCTGGGCGCGCACGATCCAGAAGGCCGCGGTGGAGAGGCCGAAAAGGATCGAGTAGTGCACCGCCACGCCGAGCGGGATGGCTGCGGCGAAAAGCGCGACCTGGTGGGCGCGCGGCACGACGCCGAGTTTGAAAAGCGACAGCCCGACGATGGCGATCCCGACGAGCGCGTTGACGATATTGTCCATGCCAAACTTCCGCGTGGAGACTGCGAACTGCGCATCCACGGGCAGCAGCAGCATGAGATCGAGCCGGCCCGTGCGGATCAGGTCCGGCAACTCCGCGAGATTCACGTAGAAAAACGCCTGGAAAATCTGGGCGATCACCTGGTGCGTGCCTACCAGCAGCACGCACTCCCATTTCGACCAGCCTCCGATGCTGTCCACATGGCCGTAAAGCACCTCGAGAAAAATCATCTGCCCCGCGAACCACAGAAACTCGACGATCATCCAGAGCGTGAAGTTCGCCTTGAAGCTCATCTCGCGGATCAGCGAATTGCGGATCATCAGCCAGTAAATTTCGAGGTAGCGGCGCACGCAGGATTGGATATTGAAGTTCGCGCCCGGCGTCCACCGGCGGGCGCGAAAAGTTATTGAACGCCACATCCAGCCCCCTGTCCCATTTTGACCCCGCCATGCGCATCGCCGTTTCCATCGCTTTAGCCGTCGCCGCGCTCGCGGGCGGGATTGGCCGGGCGGCCGATGCGGAGAAGGGCGCGGCCGCTGTGAGCCTGCTCAAGGCGATCGACGAGGGATTCGTGCAGGTCTTTGAAAAAGTCGCGCCCTCCGTGGTGGTGATCGAGGCGACGAAGCGCGCGGACGAGGAGGACGGCGAGGCGATGAAGGGCTTTGAGTTTTTCCTTGATGAAGACAAGGCCGCGCAAAAGGCCCCGCGGAAAGACAAGGACAAGGACCCCTCTCAAATGTGGAAGTTGCCCGCGCCGCCCAGCCGCAGCGAGGGCTCCGGCTTCATCATCCGCGCGGATGGCGTGATCGTGACGAACAACCACGTCATCGCCGACGCCGAGACGATCCGCGTGCGGCTCCGCGACGGGCGGTCTTTTCCCGCGAAGCTCATCGGCGCGGACGACAAGACCGACATCGCCGTTCTGAGGATCGACGCGAAGGATCTGCCCGCCGCCGAGATGGGCGACAGCGATGCGCTCCGCGTGGGCCAGCTCGTTTGCGCCATCGGCACGCCGTTTAATCAGGACTACAGCTTCACCGTCGGCTGGGTGAGCGGGAAGGGCCGCACGAATCTCCTCGGGCCCACCTCGCCGACCATCCTGTACGAGGACTACATCCAGACGGACGCCTTCATCAATCCAGGCAACAGCGGCGGCCCGCTTTTCGATGTCGAGGGCAAGGTCGTCGGGATGAACACGCTCATCAATGGCATCGGCCGTGGCCTGGCCTTCGCGATCCCCTCCGCGATGCTCCGCGACGTGGGCGGGCAGCTCATCGCCACCGGCAAGGTGAGGCGCCCGTGGCTCGGCATCCGGATCGAGACCCTGCGCGACAGCACTAAGCTGCGAGACCACTTGGCGGATGTGGAGCGCGGCGTGGTGGTCGAGACGATCGAGGCGAATGCGCCCGCCTGCAAAAGCGACCTCCGCGCGGCGGATGTCATCACCGAGGTGGATGGCGTAAAGGTCTCGACCGCCCGGGACCTGCAGAAGGAGATCTTGAAAAAGAAAGTCGGTCTCCCGGTGCAGCTCACCGTGTGGCGCAGCGGCGCCATCTTGAAAATCGCCGTGCCGACCGGCGAGCTGCCCGTGGAGATCACGAAGGTGGCCAATCCTTCGCCCAGGACAACCGGCGAGCCGAAGGTCGAGTCCTTCGGCTTGAAACTGAACGACGCCAAGCCGGCGGGCGCGCAGGTCGCCGGGATCGTCGAGGACAGTCCGGCGTCAAAGGCGGCCATCATGGCCGGCGATGTGATCACCGAAGTCGGGACCAAACCCGTCGGCGATGCCGCAGCCTGCGCCGCCGCGATCACCGCAGCGGCGGACGGAAAGAGTGGCAAAGGCGTGCTCCTGAACATCGATCGCCGGGGCAAGCGCACTTATGTCGTGCTCAATCCGCAAAAATAGCATGCGCTAACACTCTCCTTGGTTGGGGCGGCCGGTGCCTCTGGTTGGGGCACCGGCCGATTTTTTTTGGCCCAGTCCGTGGCCGCGCCGACATGAGCGCGACCGCCCGGCAATGCGGCGCGTCTGCTTCAGACCCCGGCGGCGACTGTGATGGACCCGGAATTGAGCGCGTCGCATTCCGCTGACTCCCCGGCCGGACTCTGGATTGGCTCGCGTGGATCGGCGGCCCGGTGGGTGAGCAGTTCGATCTGCCCGTCGAAGTTTTCGACGAGCGCGGTGAGGCTCTCCACCCAGTCGCCGCTATTGTAATAGGCCGTGCCGCCGATCATGCGGATCACGGGCGAGTGGATGTGGCCGCAGACCACGCCGTCCACGCGGTCGCGCTGCGCATACTGGACGATGGCCTTTTCAAACTCGCCGATGAAGCTGACGGCGTTCTTCACGCTCATTTTCACGTAGGCGCTGAGCGACCAGTAGCCGAGGCCGAGCAGTCGGCGCGCGGCGTTCACGGGCGTGTTCAGC
This sequence comes from Chthoniobacter sp., assembly GCA_043728655.1. GTDB lineage: Bacteria > Verrucomicrobiota > Verrucomicrobiia > Chthoniobacterales > Chthoniobacteraceae > Chthoniobacter. The sequence continues at coordinate 10,577 of JAYTML010000398.1, forward strand.
TTGAGCAGGAGCTGGTAGCCCACGTCGCCCACGTAGGCGAGCCACTTCATGTTTTGCACCACGGTGTCCAGCTCGTGGCCGTGGATGACGAGCAGGCGGCGGCCGTCGGCGGTGGTGTGGATGTCGCGAGGCAGGATTTCCACCGCGCCGAAGTGGCCGATGAAGCCGGAGACGAATTCGTCGTGGTTGCCGGGGATGTAGATGACGCGGGTGCCCTTTCGCCCGGCGCGGAGGAGCTTTTGGATCACGTCATTGTGCGCCTGCGGCCAGTAGATGCCGCGGCGGAGCTGCCACACGTCGATGAGATCGCCCACGATGTAGAGCGTCTCAAATTCGTGATCGCGGAGGAAATCCAGCAGCGCCCCTGCCTGGCTGCCGCGCGTGCCGAGGTGGACGTCGGAAATCCAGGCGGTGCGGTAGTGTTTCATGCCCGAGTAAGACCCCGCACCGGCGGGAAACGCAAAGGGTCTTCCAGTGCAGGGCGATGATTTCACCTTGTTGTCACATTTGCGCCACGCGGTTGCATTCATCCTGCTTCTTGCTGAGTCCATGAAAGCTCAAGTTTGGCAGATGGCCGATGGCCGAAAGCAGGAAGCCGACGCTCCGAAGGCGCGGCGGAAGTCGGTCGTGGCGATCCTGCGTGGCGCGTACCGGCGGTTTGCGGGGGATGCGGTCACGCGGCGGGCGGTGAAGCGGTGCCTGCCCCGGCGGGCACGCGCGGAAGCCCACGCCTGAGGCGCGGCTGATTTCACGGGGCCCGGCCAGCGGGTGGGGAAATTGCCATTAGACTTTTGTGACATTCGCGCGACTTTCCGCGTGCTTTTTTCCCCTATGAAAGTATCCGCCTCCCTCCCTCGTTCCCTGTTTTCAAAAGCCGGTTTCTCCCTGCGAGCTGCGGCCGCCCTGCTGCTCGGGCTGCCCATCGCCTCGGTCTCGGCTGCTACTTTCACGTGGAATACGACGACGGGGAGCTGGGGTACGAACGGGAACTGGCTGGGAGGCACGGCGCCGACGGGGACAAATCCGGCGGACGTGCTCGTTTTCGGCGGGAATGTGAGTCCCTCCTACACGGCGACGAACAATATCGGCGCGATCCCTTTCAAACTGAACCAACTGATCCTCCAGGCGACCGATCCGGGGCTGACGGGCGCTGACAATTTCCTCGCGGGCAATGCGCTCGTGCTCACCGGCACGGCGCCGCAGATCCTGAACAACGGCACCGGCAATTTCACCGTCAATGCGCCGATCCAGCTCACGGGGACGACGGTCTTTGGCGGAAGCTCCAGCAATACCGTGACGCTGAATGGCGCGGTCACCGGCGTGGCGGACATCGTGAAGAACGGGCTGGGGACGTTCCGGTTCGGGACGCCATTCACCAGTCCGGCGACTGGGCCTTCCGGGAATACGTGGTACGGCACGCTGACGGTGAATGCGGGGACGTTTCGCTTTAACAACAACGCGCAGTCCGCCCCTACGGCGCTGCGCTCGAATCCGGTGGTGTTGATGAGCCCCACGGCGAAGCTCACATTTTCCTCGAAGGTAACGGATCAGGAGTCGTCCGCACGCATGGGGACGCTGAGCGGAACCGGCGGAACGGTGGAGGCTCGCGGGGTAGACGATGGGAACGGCAATAAGGATAGCCTGGACATCGGCATCTACGCGTTCACGAACGGGGACTACTCCGGTACGATCCGGAATACGAAAATCGGCACGCAGAGTACATTGGGAGGGAGCAATCCCGGACACCAATTGGGGGTTCTGATCGTGCGCGGGACCGGGACGCAGACGCTGAGCGGGATTTTGGAAATCGAGAAGGACGTCGTGGTGGGCGGAAGCGTGACGCTGAAGCTGGCAGGCACGGCGACGCTCAAGGCGCAGACCACTGGGTCGATCGTGATGCAGGGCGGCACCTTCGTGATGGATAACTCCGTGGCGAGTATCGAGACCGGGACCCGGCTCCGGGACGGCAACTCCGGCAGCACCGGAGTGGATGTGATCGGAGGCGGCACGTTCTCGCTCGTCGGGCATGCAGCGGGCACCTACGAGACGGTCTCACGTCTGCAACTCGGTAGTGGCTCGAGCGCGCGGTCGGGCGCCCTGACGGTCAATGTCACGCACAATGCCGGCGCGGGATCGAATACGACGCTCAATTTTCAATCCTACGCACGGGACTCGGGATCCAGTCCGGCGAATACGGTCAACTTTACCGCGAAGAATGGCGCGGGCGCTGTGCTCGCGCTCGGTCTGGGCGGCAACAATCCTGCCGTGACTTTCCTAACGACGCCGACGGGCGGCACGCCGTTTACCGTGCCGACTTTCAATGGACTGCTGGGCAACACCGGCGGCACGGGCAGTTCCGCGACGGTCGGTTGGGCCACGGTGAATGGCACCGACTTCGCGACGTATGGGGGGAATGGGATCGCCGCGGTGGCGATCGACGCGACTCCGGCGGCAAGCGGGCCGGGCAACGCGGGGAGCAATGTGCGGGTCACCGGCAGCATGGCGCTGACGGACGTGGGCGGCTACAGCCTCAGCTCGCTGAATCTCGCGCCGTCCGCGGGCGGGCAGTCGCTCACGCTTTCGGCAGTGGGAAACCTCACCACGTCGGCGATCCTGCTGGCGGGCAGCACGAATTTCACCATCGGATCCGCCGGTGCCGGCGGCATCTCCGGTGTCGGCGGCGTTACCGGCACCGGCCCGCGGTATTTCCATGTGCAGGAGGCCGCGCTCACGGTGGACGCATCGGTCGGGGTCTCTACGAACTCGCCGATCGTCAAGGCGGGCGAGGGCACACTCATCCTCACCCACGTGAGCAACTCCCTGGCGGGGGCGCCGCTTTACATCAATGCCGGGGCCGTGCGCGCCACGCCGCTCACGAGCCTGCCGTCCGGCGAAGTGCGATTCCGCGGCGGCGTGCTGGAGATCACCGGCGGCGGCACGTTTTCGCGCTCGATCGGTTTTGGCACGGGCAATCTCACATGGTCCGGGATGACGGCGGGGAATGTGAACATCAAGGAGGAGCGCGGCAGCGGCGGCTTTGCGGCGGTGGGCGCGGATGTGACGGTGGACCTGAACGGCGCGGGAGCCAGCAACCTCGTGTGGGAAGCCACCGGCTTCATCGACAGCGGCTTTGCGCTCATCCTTGGGTCCCGCAATGCGACGAACAGGATCACCTTTGCCGACAACATCAATCTCACCCAGGCGACGCCCGTGGTGACGCTGCCTGACCTGCCGCCCGCGCTGAACTACAACGCGCGCGAGTTTCGCGTGATGGACAACACGGCGGTGTCCACCGACTCGGCGCGGATCAGCGGTGTCATTTCCGGCAATGTGCAGACCGACCTGCTCAAGACCGGCAGCGGCGCGCTGGAGCTGACTGGCGCGAATACCTACGGCGGAAACACGCTCATCCATGAGGGCATCCTCAGCATCAGCGCGGCGAACAATCTCGGCGACGCCTCCGGCCAGAATGTGGTGGCGATCGATGGCGGCACGCTGCGCAGCACGGCCGCGGGCGTGGTGCTCCCCGCGGTTCGCAGCGTGGCGGTGGGCGCAAACGGGGCGACGCTCGACGTCGAGGCCAGCGCGGCGCTGACTGTCGCCGGCAGCGTCGTCGGTGCCTCCGCCGTCGTGACGAAGACCGGCGCCGGCACGCTGAACCTGAACGGCGATCAAAAATACGGCACGCTCACGACTTCCGGGGGCACCACGAATATCGCCGGCGCTTTCACGCCCGGCACGGCGACGGTGAACGCGAACGCGGCCACCAATTTCAGCACCAATCAGACGCTCGCGGCGCTGAACGTCGGAGCAGGCGCAGTCGTCACATTTGGCCCCACGCCGCCGCCGTTTGCCTTCGGTGCTGTGGTTCCCGAGCCATCGTCCGCCGCGCTCGCGGCGCTCGGCGCCGCGCTGCTGGGCCTCCGCCGCCGGCGGGCCTGACACAGGAAAGTCACAATCACCCGCTTGACCGGGGCGGGCCTGGCCGGGAAAACACAGCCCGCATTCCCACCGTGAAATCCGAGCCGAAAACCAAACCCGCGTCCGAGCTTCCGCTTCCGCCTCTCGCGGAGGAGCTCGCATTTCTTCGCAAGACTTTCCGCGATCTGCTGGCCGCCTACGGCACCGCGGTCGAGGGCGAGATCTCGCATCTCCAGACCCTGGTGAGCGCCGAGGCGGCACTAAAAAAGCGCCTGCCCGCAAGGCGGGCCCATGATCTGCGCGATATGCTGATGCTGCTGCGCTCGCTCGACGTGAAGCC
>JAYTML010000399.1:0-5580 GCA_043728655.1 Chthoniobacter sp.
GAGGAGTTTCTCTCCGGCACGCCGCTGCCGGTGACGGACGCGATCATCCACCCGCAGGACGGCGCGATGTATTTCGCCATCGGCGGGCGCAAGGTGCAGAGCGGATTATATCGAGTGACTTATACCGGGAGCGAAAGCACCGAGGACGAAGGCCCGAAATTCGCGCAACAGGCCGAACAAAGAAGAACAGATGTTCGGGGAAAATATTGGCGTGCGGAGGATGATCACCGGACGCTTCGTCGTTACCTCGAAGCATTTCACAGCACCAAGGAACTGCCGAAGATCGAAATTGTGTGGAATGCCGTAGGGGCTGAGGATCGGTTTCTCCGCTGGGCGGCGCGCACGGCGCTCGAACATCAACCGCTCAATCGCTGGGCGGAGAAAGCACTCACGGAAAAGGATCCCGCGATTCAAGTCGAGGCGCTGCTCGCGCTCGCGCGGGTCGCGGGCATTGATCCGTTGCATCGGCAGCCGAGCGATCCGCCGGTGGACGCGGCGATGGGCGCGAAACTTTTCTCGGCGCTCGGGAACCTTGACTGGGACAAGCTCAGCGAGGAGCAGCGCCTCACGCTCGTGCGCACCATCGAGATCGTTTGCGTCCGCTTCGGCGCGCCCGACGCCGTGCAGACGCAGCGGCTCATCGCGCAGCTCGACCCGCACTTTCCCGCGCCCACGCGCGAGCTGAACTGGCTGCTCTGCGAGACGCTCGCTTTCCTGCAAGCGCCGAACACCGCGGCGAAAGCGGTGGCGCTCATCGAGCGCGCGCCGACGCAGGAGGAGCAGATGGAATACGCGCGCGACATCCGCTTTCTCAAAGCCGGGTGGACGACGGAACTGCACACGCGCTACTTCGCGTGGTTCGAGAAAGCCGCGAGCTACCGTGGCGGCGCGAGCTTTGACAAGTTCATCGAGTTCATCCGCAACGACGCCGTCGCCAGCCTGACTGACGGGGAGAAGACCGCGCTCGCCGAGGTGCTCGCGAAAAAGCCGGAGCGAAAATCCGCCATCGAAGCCGCCGCCAGCGTGCTGGCCGGGCGGACGCCGACCGCGTGGACGCTCGACCAACTCGCCGCCGCCGCGGCGACGGGGATGAAAGGGCGCAGCTTTGAGAGCGGGCGGAAGATGTTTGCCGCGGCCGCGTGCTTCACGTGCCATCGCTTTGGCAACGAAGGCGGCATGACCGGCCCGGACCTCACCGGTGCCGGAGGGCGCTACTCGCCGCGCGATTTCCTGGATCAGATCATCAACCCGAGCAAGGAGATCAACGAACAGTTCGTCCCGACGGTTCTGACGAAGGTGGATGGCACGGAGATCATCGGCAGCATCGTGAACCTCAACAACAAGAACGTGACCGTGAACACCGACCCGTCCGACCCGTGGCAGCGCGTGGATGTGGACCGGGCGAAGGTCAAAAGCATCGAGCCGTCGAAGGTTTCCCTCATGCCGCCGGGACTGCTGAACATGCTGACGAAGGAAGAGGTGCTCGACCTCGTCGCGTATGTCCTCAGCGGCGGCGATCCGAAGAACGCGGTTTTTGCAAAGTGAGCGGACGCGCGGGGCGTCCGCGCGGCCTATTTAAATCAACTCCCACGGGATTATCCCGGCACTCCCATGAACCTCCGCTCCCTCCTCGCCGCCATTCTCGCCGTCTTCGCCGCGCTCACGGGCGCGCTTTCCGCCGCCGAGCCGGCGCGGCCGAATATCGTTTTCGTCCTGCTCGACGACGCGGGCTACGGCGATTTCGCGTGCCTCGGAAATCCCGTGATCAAGACGCCGGCGACCGATGCGCTCTGGCGCGAAAGCGTGCGCTTCACCCAGTTCCACGTCAGCCCTACGTGCGCGCCGACCCGCTCGGCGCTGCTGACCGGGCGGCATGAATTCAAGAACGGCGTGACCCACACGATCAACGAGCGCGAGCGGCTGACGCTGAAGGCGACGACGCTCGCGCAGGTGCTGAAGACGGCGGGCTACGCGACGGGGATTTTTGGCAAGTGGCACCTCGGTGACGAGACGGAGTATCAGCCGGACCGGCGGGGTTTCGACGAGGTGTATATCCACGGCGGCGGCGGGATCGGGCAGACGTATCCCGGAAGCTGCGGCGACGCGCCGGGCAACACGAACATCGATCCGGCGCTGCTGCACAACGGCGTCTTTGAGAAGACGCACGGCTACTGCACGGACCTCTTTTTCGCGCAGGCGCTGAGCTGGATGGATGCGCGGCGGAAGACGGATGCGCCTTTCTTTGCCTACATCCCGCTCAATGCGCCGCACGAGCCGCATGTGCTGCCGGATGAATATTGGAAGCAGTACGAGGGAAAGGTGCAGGAGAAGCCCGCGAGGTTTTTCGGGATGATCGAGAATGCGGACACGAACCTCGGCAAGCTGCTCGCGCGGCTGAAGGAGTGGGGCATCGAGGAGAACACGCTCGTCATTTTCATGTCGGACAACGGCGGCACCGCCGGGGTGAAGATATTCAATGCGGGGATCCGCGGGCAGAAGGTGACGCCGTACCAGGGCGGTACGCGCGTGCCGTCGTTCTGGCGCTGGCCGGCGGGGTTCCGCGGCGGCGCGGACTGCGCGGCGCTGACGGCGCACATTGATTTTTTTCCGACGCTCGCGGAGATCGCCGGCGCGAAGCTGAGCGACGATGTGCGCGCGCAAGTCGAGGGGCGCAGCCTGGTGCCGCTGCTGAAGAATCCGCAGGCCGAATGGGCAGACCGGACGCTCGTCACGCATGTCGGGCGGTGGAAGCGCGGCGAAGTGGCGGCGGCGAAGTACGAGGGGTGCGCGATCCAGAACAGCCGCTTCACGCTGGTGAAGAACACCGAGCTTTACGACCTTTCGGCCGATCCGGGCGAGACGAAGAACGTCATCGCCGAGCATCCCGAGGTCGTCGCGGCGCTGCGGGGGGAGTACGACGAATGGTGGACGGCGGTGCAGCCGATGCTGGTGAACGAAGATGCCGTCGGGCCGGCGGTGAATCCTTTCCACGAACGCTACTGGCGGCAGTTTGGCGGCGGGCCGGCCGCGGTGCCGGCGGCGAAATAGCATCCCGCGCCCTGCTCCTCCGTGTCGGCCCCGTCCACTCTCTCCCGAAACTCCGCGGCGCGTCTCTGCCTCGGCCTGCTCCGGCGGCGGATGTGCCTGCTGCCGACGTGGCGCGGGTGGGTGGCGCTGCTGCTGGCAGTGAGCCTGGGCGCGGTGCTGGCGGTGCGCGGGGTGCATGGTTTTCTGGCGGTGCAGGATTCGGTGCCTGGCGGGGTGCTGGTGATCGAGGGCTGGGCGGACGACGAGGCGCTGAAGGAGGCGTGGACGGAGTTTCAGCGCGGCGGCTACGCGGTGTGGTGCGTGACGGGGGAGCCGCTGGAAAAGGGAGCGCCGCTCGTGGAGCATGGCGATTACGCGGCGCTGACCGTGGCGGTTTTTGAGAAGATGGGAGGGAAGCCCGGCGTGCTCCAACCGGTGCCGTGGGGGCCGGTGCGGCGGGATCGCACGTACTCCTCTGCGTTGGCGCTGAAAGCGTGGCTGAGCGAGCGCGGGCTGCCGTCGGAGAAGATCAATGTCCTGACGCAGGGCGCTCATGCGCGGCGGAGCCGGCTGCTGTATGAAAAGGCGTTCGGGCCTGGCTCGCGGATCGGGGTCATCGCCGCGCCGGACGTGCTCTTTGACGCGGAGCATTGGTGGAGATCGAGCCTCGGCGTGCGTGCCGTGATCGACGAACTCGTGGCCTACGTCTATGCGCGATTCCTTTTCCGCGCTACATGACCGCGGGAGGGCAGGCGGTTTGACCTGTTGACCGCGGCGGGGGTGGCGCGCATATTCGCCGCCCTTTTTCATGCCCCTCTCCCGCACCCGCAATTTCTGCATTATCGCGCACATCGACCACGGGAAGACCACGCTCTCGGACCGGCTGCTCCAAATGACCGGGACCGTCGCCGACCGGGATGCGCAGGATCAGCATCTCGACGCGATGGACCTGGAGCGCGAGCGCGGCATCACCATCAAGATGCACCCGGTGGCGATGAACTATAAGGCGAAGGACGGGCACACCTACAAACTCAACCTGCTCGATACGCCGGGGCACGTGGATTTCGCCTACGAAGTCTCCCGCTCGCTGGCGGCGTGCGAGGGCGCGCTGGTGATCGTGGACGCGGCGCAGGGAGTGGAGGCGCAGACGGTGGCGACGGTGCACCTGGCGAACAAGCAGGGGCTGACGATCGTGCCGGTGATCAACAAGATCGACCTGCCGAACTCCGACATCCCGACGGTGAAGAAGCAGCTTGAGGAGATTCTTTCGATCCCCGGCGAGGAGGCGATCCTGGCGAGCGCGAAGGCGGGCATTGGCATCGAGGAAATCCTCGAAGCGGTGATCGCGCGCATCCCGCCGCCGAAGAAATGGCCCGACGAGAAAGTGCGCGCGCTGGTCTTCGACTCGACCTTCGACACCTACCGCGGCGTGGTCACCTACGTCCGCATGATGAGCGGCACGATCAAGGCCGGCGACGGCGTGAAAATGATGAGCAACAACCGGCCTTGCGAGGTGAAGGAGGTCGGCGTCTTCCGTCCGAAGATGTGCGCCGTGCCGATGCTCCACGCCGGCGACACGGGTTACGTCATCGCCAATATCAAGACGACCTCCGAGATCAAAATCGGCGACACCCTGACGAGCACTTTCAATCCGGCGACCGAGCCGCTGGCCGGTTTCCAAGTGGTGCAGCCGATGGTTTTCAGCGGCATCTATCCGATCAACACCGCCGATTTCGAGCACCTCAAAGCGGCGATGGGCCGACTCCAGCTCAACGACTCTTCCTTCAACTTTCAGGCGGAGTCGAGCGTGGCGCTGGGCTTTGGTTTCCGCTGCGGTTTCCTCGGTCTGCTGCACATGGAGATCATCCAGGAGCGGCTCCGGCGGGAGTACAACATGGACATCATCGCCACGTATCCGTCCGTCATTTACGAGGTCGTGAAGACGAACGGGGAGAGTCTCCAGGTGGACAATCCCGAGTTCCTGCCGGACGGCAGTGTCATCGCCGAGATTCGCGAGCCCATCGTGAAATGCTTCATCATGGTGCCCAACGAATACATCTCCCCGCTCATGCAGCTCATCATGGACAAGCGCGGCATCCTTGATCACACCGAGACGCTCGACAGCAAGCGCGTGATGCTCACCTGCGTCCTGCCGCTCAATGAAATCGTCGTCGATTTCAACGACAAGATTAAGTCCATCACCCGCGGCTACGGCTCCATGGATTACGAGCACGCCGGCCACCGCGCGGACAAACTCGTGAAGCTCGACATCCTCGTGAATGGCGAGCCCGTCGATGCCTTCAGCTCCATCGTCCATCGCGACAAAGCCGAGTCCCGCGGCCGCCAGCTTGCAGCCAAGCTCAAGGAAGTCATCCCCACCCAGCTCTACCAGGTCGTCATCCAGGCCGCTATCGGCGGCAAGATCGTCGCCCGCGAAAACGTCAGCGCGATGCGCAAGGACGTGACTGCGAAATGCTACGGCGGCGACATCAGCCGGAAGCGGAAGCTTTTGGAAAAGCAGAAGGAAGGGAAGAAGCGGATGAAATCCATCGG
>JAYTML010000400.1:0-1773 GCA_043728655.1 Chthoniobacter sp.
GAGGGTGCGGTCAACCACACGCTCGACGTCTTCATGGACAGCGAACTGCGCATCTGCGCGCAGATCCTGATGAAGATCGAAAACCATCTCGTCGCGAAAATCCCGCGCGACCAGATCCGCAAAATTTATTCGCATCCCCAGGTCTTCGGCCAGTGCCGCAACTGGCTCCGCCAGAACCTGCCCGGCGTCGATCTCATCGAAGTCTCCAGCACCCCGCGCGCGGCCGAGCTCGCCGCGACCGAGCCGCACGCCGCCGCGATCACCGGCAGGATGGCCGCCGAGTTTCACGGTTTGGAAATCCTCGCGCCCGCGATCCAGGACATCGCCACCAATACCACGCGCTTCCTCGTCATCGGCCGCACCGCGTCCCCGCCGAGCGGAGACGACCGCACCGCGATCATGTTCTGCGTGCAGGACAAGCCCGGCGCACTCTTCCACGCGCTCGAACCTTTCAACCGGCTCAGGATTTCGATGAGCAAAATCGAAAGCCGCCCATCGAAGCGCAAGGCGTGGGAGTATTTCTTCTTCGTGGATATCGACGGCCACGCCGGCGACGAAAATGTAAGGGCCGCCATCGACGAACTCGAGAAGCACTGCACCTTCGTCAAAATCCTCGGCACCTACCCGAAGACCGCTCCAGCGTAGAGAGCCGGTGCGGGCGGCTCCCCCGCGGACCGGCTACCGCTTCTGGAAATCCAGCCCCGCCGCGGACGCTTCCTTGTAGTCCTTTGGAATCTCGAACACCGCCGGATCGATATTCTCCTCCGTCGCCGAGACGAGCACGGTAATCACCTTTTTTCCTCCCAGCTCCATCTCCGTTTTCATCTGCATGCCGGGAAAATCCTTCAGCTCCGGCATCATTCCTTTCGACATCGCCGAGATGCTCCCGGCCTGCAGCTTCTCCATCTGCGCGAGGATCGCCGGATAGTTAGGAAATCCCTTGGCAATCCAGTAAGTGACTGCCACTCCGCCGAAATTCGTCGTGTAGAGCTCGCAGTCGAAAGCTCCGATCTTTTCCGTCTTCCCGGTCGCAACCAGCTTCGGCGGATCCCCGGCGGGCCGGAGTTTTCGCATCTGTTCCATCATCGCCTTGGTCTGCTCCGCGGAGACTTTGAGAAAGGTCTTCTGGCTGTGCATGAGCGTCACCACATTCCCGGTCGCTCCGTCCGTGATCATGCTCAACTGCTGCGCGAGGTCGGTGCGCGCTTTGTCGCCCTTGATCTTGATCGTCTGATCGCCCGACTGCCCGCTGCCCTCCACATGCTGCACGATGACGAGGTCGGCCCGGCCCGCCACCGACGCGAGCAGCAACGCTGCGAGCAGCGTTTTCACCCTCACACCTCGCCGCCCGTGTCGGCGCTGCCGATTTGCTCCCGGTACTGCGCGGGGCTTTTGAGGTGCTCGATGTCCTCGCCGGCCTCGATCTTGATCTTGAAAATCCAGCCCTCGCCGAACGGGTCGGTGTTGAGCAGCGCGGGATTCGCCGTGAGCGCGTCATTGACCGCGACGATCGTGCCGGAGACGGGCGAGTAGATGTCACTCGCTGCTTTCACTGACTCGACCACGCACACCTGCTCACCCGCATTCGCCTGCCCGCCGACCTTTGGCAGCTCCACATAGACGACATCAGTCAACTCGGCCTGAGCGTGGTCCGTGATGCCGACCGTGCCGGACGCGCCGTCGAGGCGGAGCCATTCATGTGTTGCGGCGTATTGGAGATCTTCGGGTACGTTCATGGAGTGAGGTGGGAAAGCGGAGAGGTCAGTTCGCGGG
>JAYTML010000401.1:0-2697 GCA_043728655.1 Chthoniobacter sp.
CGCCAGTCCGGCGGCCGCGAGTTCGCGCGCCGCCCAGAGCGCGTCGAGGTCTGTCTCGGCGCACAGCACGAGGAAGGTTTTCGCTTTCAAAAAAGACGGCAGCCGCTCTCCGGCGCGCGCGCGGCTGCATGCGCGCCGGAGGTTGCCGGGATCAGGTTTCCGGGAGCTTTTCGAGATCCTTCTGATCCTTCGCGTCCTTGGCTGCGGCGCTCTCCTGCTGGAGCTGCGCGCTCAGCGCCTGGAGGTCGGCCTCCTGGCCCAGCGCCGAGGTGGCGAGGTCCGGGCGGAGGTCCGGGCTGATGAAGTGCGCGATCTGCGCGAGCGTCTGCTCGAGCTCCGCGACGCGGGCTTCGAGGGTGGGCGCGGGCTGGCGAATCACCACGCCGCCGCCGTGCTCGAAGGCGTCCTTTTCCTTTTCCTTAAACTCCTTGAATTCCTTCCGCTCTTTCACGGCTTCCTTGACGTTCTCCTTCGCGAATTCCTTGCGCTCCTTGATCAGCTCTTTGCCCTCCTTCCCGTCCTTGCGCTCCTTCTGGATGTCCTTCGCGTCTTTCGCGGCTTCCTTGGTGTCCTTGCGCTCCTTGTGGATTTCCTTCGTGTCTTTCACCGCCTCCTTCACGAATTCCTTCACCTGCTTTCCGCCGATGCCGAGCTGTGTGAATGCCTGGCGCAGGTCCGGGCGGTTGCCGATGCGCTGCGTGGCGGGGCCATTCGGTCCGTTCTGCTGCGGCGTGCCGGTCGTGCGCAGGAGCTGACGCGCGGTGGCCGGCGTGAGCAGCGGGCGGTGAGCCGCGCGCAGGCCGCCTTGCAGGCTGCCGAGCGCGCCGGTGACGATGGGTGATGCGCTCGATGTGCCAGCGAAGCGGTCGGTGTACCACAGGTCTTCATTCATGCCGCCCTGGAGCAGGCCGTAGCCGCAGGTGGTGACCTCGCGGCCCCAGCCCTGCACGTCCACGCAGGAGCCGAAGTTTGAGAAGTCCAGCCGCGAACGGTCCGCGCCGTGATCGCGCCCGTGCGTGCCGGGAGGCGGTGCGCCCGCGCCGACGATGACCGCGCCGGAATCCACGGTGCGGCGGAAAGGATTTGTCCACGACGCCGGGAATCCCGCGGGCCGCGTGTTGTAGAGCGCGTCGTCGAGATTCTCCGCGCCATTCCCGGCGGCCTCGACGACGAGGATGCCGCGGCTCGTCGCGTATTGGATGGCGGCGAGATCGTCGGGCCACCACTCGACGGCGATGTAGCCGAGCTGGTCGTCGCGGCTGGCGAAATTGTGACGCGGACCGGGACGGTGCATTTCCAGCAGGATGATGTCGCCCGCGCCGAGGAGGTCCGCCGCGCGGCGGATCGCCGCCGCGGAGCCGATGGTGCCGTGCGAAATGGCCCGCACATTCGCATCCGGGCAGATGCCGGTGACGCCGATGCTGTTCCGGTCGCCGCTGAACTCGCCGAGCACCGCTGTGCCGTGATCCCGCCAGCTCCGCTCGGTATATTGCGTGCCGCCGACGACCCCGCCCTGATTTTGGGTCAGATCCTCGTGGGTGAAACGCCACGCGCCTTCGACGTCGATGATGCGCACGCCCGCGCCGGAGCCGCCGGGCCGCGTCCACGCGAAAAGCGCGTCGATGCCCTCGGGTGCGGCGTTCAGATAGATCTGGCTCGCCACGAAGTCCGGCGTGGTGGGCGGCGCGTCCTCCGCGAGCGGCGGCGCGCTTTCCTGGATCACGGGCGGTACCGTCGGCGGCTTCACGTAGGCGGCCTCGACCTCGGGCCGTGCGCGCAGCTTTTCCGCGAGACCTTTGAGCCGGCCCTCCGGCGCGGCCACGCGGTAGAAGCGCGCCATGTGCTCGACCGGTGCGCCGGGAGCGCGCGAGGCGTCGCTCAGCACGCGCTCCTCGGTGGCGCCAAAGAGCGGCATCATGGTGGCGCCAGCCGCCGCGAGGATGGACTCGATGCCGGTGACATTCGCGCCGGCGGCTGAGGCCACGGCTGTCCCGCGCGCACGCAGCGCGCTGCTCGGATTCGAGATGACGATGAGTTCGGCTTCGCCGGAAAAGGCGGCTGATTTTGCAGTGGCAGCCGGACGCGCCGGCCGACGGGTGGCGGCATTTTTCTTTCCGCTTTTCATAGGATTCTCCTGGTTTTGTCTGACCGCCTGCTTCTGTCAGGGCAGCGCTTCCGGCGGTTTGGAAAAGGCTGCGGAAATCGGCGGGTGTGCGCGGAGCAGCGCGGCGCAGACATCGGCGTCGCGACCCGGCGGGACGTCGGCGTAAAACCACGTCCGCAGAGCGGGGTCGCGCGTGCCGGGGTGGCGCGGGTGGAGCGTGAGGCCGGCTTTGCGGGCCGCTTCGATCAGGGACTTCGTTTCGGGATGCGAGGAGACGCCGGCGATGACATCCGCCACCGCGTCGGCCCCGACTTGAATTTCCAGTTGCATGGAGGTGGAAAGCGAAACCCAACCGCTCGCTCTTCTGCGTGAAAGCAGACGCCCGCGGCGCATTCGAGGTCAAGCGCCATTTCCCGTCCGCCGCACGCGAACGGACGCGGGCTTGTCCGCCGAGGCGGCATCCCGTAGATGGCGGGGATGAAGCGACTGTTCTCCCGGCTGGTTTTCCTTTTCGCGGTCTCGATCGCGGCGGCGCAGCTTCCGACCGTCGAGCCGCCGCGCGCGTGGAAGACGGCGGAGGGGCAGGCGTTTCA
>JAYTML010000402.1:0-9571 GCA_043728655.1 Chthoniobacter sp.
GGCGAGGCCGAGACCTAGGTCTCCAGCCGCTGCTCCCCGCATGATGGGTGCGCCGGTCGCGCCACCGGACCGCAGTTTCGCCGCATCACTCACGACCGATCGCTCGTAAGGAAGACAACCCGATCCCACCACATCACCATGAGCACCATCAAAGCCTACGCCGCCGCCGCCGCCAGGAAACCGCTGGAGCCGTTTGAATTCGATCCAGGCGCACTCGGGGACGAGCAGGTCGAGATCGCGGTAAGCCACTGCGGAATGTGCCACTCGGATCTCTCGATGTGGGAAAATGGCTGGGGAATGACGGCGTATCCGTTTGTGCCGGGGCACGAGGTCGTCGGCACGATCGTGGCCGCCGGGGATCATGTGAAGAAGGTCAAAGTCGGCCAGCGCGTAGGGCTGGGCTGGTATTCGCAGAGCTGCATGGCCTGCCCCCAGTGCCTCGGCGGGGATCACAATCTTTGCGCGACGGTCGAGGGGACGATTGTGCATCGGCACGGCGGCTTCGCGGATCGCGTGCGCTGCCATTGGGCGTGGGCGGCGGTGCTGCCGGAGGGGCTCGACCCGGCGAAGGCGGGACCGCTCTTTTGCGGAGGAATCACGGTTTTCAATCCGCTCGTGCAGTTTGGCGTGCAGCCGACGGATCGCGTCGGCGTCGTGGGCATCGGCGGGCTCGGGCACCTGGCCCTGCAGTTTCTCCGCGCCTGGGGATGCGAGGTCACGGCCTTCACCTCCAGCGAATCAAAGCGCGATGAGGCGCTCCAGCTCGGCGCCCATCACGTCGTCAATTCGCGCGACTCCGCGCAGCTCGGCAAGCTCACCGGCTCGCTCAATTTCATCCTCTCCACGGTCAACGCGACGATGGACTGGCAGTCGCTCATCGGCGCGCTCGCGCCGCGCGGACGACTGCACACCGTCGGAGCGGTCGCCGAGCCGATCAGCCTCGCGGCGTTCCCGCTGCTTGCCGGGCAGAAATCACTTTCAGGCTCGCCGCTCGGCAGCCCCGCGACCACGCAGACGATGCTCGAATTCTGCGCCCGCCACGGCATCGCGCCGACGGCGGAGTTTTTCCCGATGTCGCGCGTGAACGACGCTTTCGAGCGCCTCCACTCCGGCAAGGCCCGCTACCGCATCATCCTCGAAAACGACCTCGGATAGCCGCGGCAGGTCACACGATCCGGTCCACCGCCACGATGCCGGGGATCATCTGGAAATGCCCGTCGAACGTGAGCACCACAGCGCCGATCCGGCGCGCGCAGCAGGCGATGACGACATCCGCCAGCGGCAGCGTCTTTCCGGCACGGTCCAGCTCCCACACGGTCTGCTCCACGTCCGCCCAGAGCTGGTTGTCCGTCGGGACGTAGAGCATCACATCCCAGCGCGCCTGGAATTTCTCCAGCAGCCCCTTCTCCCGGATGCCGCGGGCGACCTCCGCGCGGATCACCCCACACGTCGCGATGTCGCGCACCTCGGAGATCGGCCGCAGATCGCGGAGCGGATTCCGCCCCAGCCGCATCGCGCCGATATACCAGCAGCTATCGATTAGAACGGGGTTTCCGGCCATAACGAACAGGCGAGGGTTTCGGCGTTTCGGCTGCGCGCAATGTCTCCAAATCGTACGCCGGATCGAGCGCGTTCTTCCAATCCTCGGAGGTCATTCCGAAGTCATCGGACAACAACGCACTCAAAGTCGCCCGCCGGTCCATCTCCTTCAAAGCGTTGTCGATCACTTCCGTCTTGGTCTTGGCGCCGGTGAATTTCATCACCCGGTCCAACAACTCGTCGTCAATATTCAAGGTCATCTTCATGCCATATACGGTATGGCTTTCGTATGGCTCAGCAAGTCACATTTGCCGCTTGAAACTGTAACCGCCACTGTTACATATCCCGCCTTCCATGAATCCGTCTCCAGTCTCCAATGACACGCTCCTCGCCCGGCTCCAGTGGCGCTACGCTACGAAGAAATTCGATGCTTCGAAAAAAATCGCCGACGCCGATTGGGCGGCGCTGGAGCAGGCGCTCATCCTCACCCCGACGAGCTACGGCATGCAGCCCTACAAATTTGTCGTCCTCACCGACCCGGCGCTCCGCGCGCTGCTCGTGCCGGCCTCGTGGGGCCAGACCCAGCCGGCCGACTGCTCCCACTACGTCGTCTTTGCCGCCCGCGCGCGGAATACCGAGGCCGATGTGGACCGCTACCTCGCGCGCATGGCGGAGGTGCGCGGCATGCCCGCGGAGGCGCTTGCCGGTTTTAAGAAAGTGCTCATGGGCGACGTGGTCCACGGCGCGCGGGGCCAGGTCGCTTTGGAGTGGGCCGCGCGGCAGTCCTACATCGCGCTTGGAAATTTCATGACCGCCGCGGCGCTCGTGGGCGTGGACACGTGCCCGATGGAGGGTTTCGAGCCGCCGAAGTATGACGAGATCCTCGGCCTGCCCGCGCAGGGCTATCATGCCGTGGTCGCCTGTGCCGCCGGCTACCGCTCCCCGGACGACAAGTATGCCGAGCTGCCGAAGGTCCGCTTCGCCGCGAGCGAACTGGTCGACCGGCGCTGATCTCAGTTTTCACCAAACCAAACCCCACCGACCCATGAGCACCACCATCGCCTTCCCTGACCTCACGCAGCGCCCGCCACGCAGTCCCCGCACCCGCCTCGGCGGCCTCGTCCTCCTGCCACGGATGCTGGACAAAGGCCGCGCGACCCTCGCCGGGAAAAACGGCGAGTATCACTACAACTGCCCGCTCGATCAGCACGTTTTGAACTTCCTGGGCATCGACGCGGACGCCCTCAAGGCAGAGCTGGCGACCGGCACAGGCGACGGCGAAATCCTCGAATGGATCATGGCCAACGCGAAGCCCCAGCGCAGCGCGTGGGAGATCGCGCATTGGTCCGCGCATCGCGATCAGGCCACGCCGAGTGACGTGGAGTCGCGCGAGTACTTTAACAACTACCACAAGGAAGCCGGCGCGAACCGCCAGGATATCACGACCTGGGCAGACGTGCTCGATCTCGACGACCACGTGACCTTTGGCGGCAAGGCCTGACCGGGCCCGGGAGCATGCGTCTCTCCTTCGCGCTCCTCGCGCTCTGCGCCGTCCTGCCGGCTAGGCTTCACGCGGCGTGGACTTTTTCCGATGCGGAAGCGCGGCCCGCGCCGGCGGGTTTGGACTTCACCCAGCGCCGTGCCAGCGACGGGACGGACAGCGCGCAGCTCCACATCGTGAGCTTCGCCGCCAGGACGCACACCCTCGCGGTCATGGATAATCCGGCGGGCGATTTCGACGCGGCGGGCGCGGCCCGCAAACGCGGAGCGCTGGCCGCGGTGAACGGCGGTTACTTTCACCCGGACCGCACGCCGCTCGGTCTGGTCGTGCGGCAGGGAGTCGAGATTCATCCGCTGGAAAAGGCGCGCCTCCTCAGCGGGCTGGTCGTCGTCACGAATGGCGCCGTCGCGCTTCGCCGGCCAGCGGAGTTCAAAGCGTCGCGTGCGGTGGGGGAGGCATTGCAGGCCGGGCCGTTCCTCGTCGATGGCGGAAAGGCCGTCGCCGGGCTCGACAGGACGCGGAGCGCGGCCCGCACCGTCGTTTTCACCGACGGCGCCGGGCGCTGCGGTGTGCTCATCTGCAAAAGCGTGACGCTCGCGCAGATGGCCGCGCTGCTCGCCACGCCCGGCCTGCTCCCGGCTGGTAAAATCTCCCGCGCGCTGAATCTCGACGGCGGCAGCTCCACGGCGCTGTGGGTGCGCGGCGATCCGCCGTTCTACGTGCGAGAGTGGAAGAGCGTGCGGAACTATCTCGCGATCGTCCCGCGCTGACGGGATCCAAGCTGCTTTCTGCCGCGGCTGCGGCGTGCTAGTCATCCCGGCCCATGCGCCCGCTGCTCGCCTCCCTTTTCGCCATCCTGGTCCTCGCCGGGCAGGCCGTGGCGCATCCGTTTTTGCAGGACGCGATGTGGGTGCTTTTCGAGCCGGGGCGCGTGCG
Source organism: Chthoniobacter sp. (assembly GCA_043728655.1). GTDB lineage: Bacteria > Verrucomicrobiota > Verrucomicrobiia > Chthoniobacterales > Chthoniobacteraceae > Chthoniobacter. The sequence continues at coordinate 3,977 of JAYTML010000402.1, forward strand.
GGTGGCGGTGAATGTCTCGGTGAAGGAAATCACGGTCGCGCAGGGTGTGGACGGCACCATCAGCGTGGAGGCGCTGAGCGGCCCGGCGGAGCGGCACCGCGACTATCTCTTGAAACACCTCACGCTTTCCACCGGCGGACGCCCGCTGCCGGGAAAGATCACAAACGTGACCGCGCCGCCGGAAATCACCGAGCCCGAGAAGACCTTCTACCAATACGAACTCGACTACACGCTCGGCGACGCGCGGCCTCCGGAGATCACGTTTTCGCACGGGATGCTGCGCGAGTTTTCCTACGCCATCGGCACCGCGTGGGACGTGAGCTACGCGGTGCGGATCAAGCGCGCCGGCTCGGATGAAGTCACCACCGGCCTCCTCCTCTCCCGCCAGCCGAAGGGCTTCCACACTGGCTGGGAGGCGGACCCGGCGACCGGGAGAAACGACGGCTGGCGCACATTCCGCGACTATCTCGCGCACGGCGTGATGCACATTCTCACGGGCTACGATCACCTGCTCTTCATCGGCGCGCTCGTCCTCGCTACGCTGGGCTTTTGGGAGATGGCAAAGGTTGTCGGGACCTTCACCGTCGCGCACACGCTGACGCTTTCTCTCTCGGCCTTCGACATCGTGCGCCTGCCGCCGTGGGTCGTGGAGCCGGTCATCGCGGCGAGCATTATTTTCGTGGCCGTGGAAAACATCGTCTCGCCGCAGCGCGCGCACTCATGGCTGCGGCTCGGCGTCGCGTTTGGCTTCGGGCTCATCCACGGCCTCGGCTTCGCCGGCGGGCTGCGCGATGCGATGTCAGGGCTGCCGGCGGCCGGCACCTGGCTCGCCCTCGGAGCGTTCAGCATCGGCGTCGAGGTCGGGCATCAGGCCGTGGTGCTTCCTCTTTTCGGCCTGCTCGCGCTGGGACGCGGAAAGCTGCGGGAGGGCTTTAATAAATCCGCACTGCGCTGGGGCTCAGCGGCCATTTCCGCCTGCGGCGCGTACTATCTGTTCGTGAGCGTTCACGGGCAGCTTTGGTCCAGGTAAAGCGCGCCGGGCGCTTGATTTCAAGCCGCCGGAGCCGGCTCGAGCACCTTGCGGACGGCGCGGAGGAGCTTGTCGGCGGTGTACGGTTTTTCGAGCAGCACTTTCACTCCGAGCCCGTTCAGCACGGCCAGGTTTTCCTTTTGAAAATGGCCGCTCGATACGATCACGCGCGCGGCCGGATCGATCTTGCGAAGCGCGCGGACGAGCGCGATGCCGTCCATCTGCCCCATCGCGAGATCCGTGAGCACGACGGCGATTTCGCTCTTCCGCTGAAAATAGAGCGCGAGCGCATCCGTGCCGTCCTCGGCGGTGAAAACGCGGTAGCCGTGCGCCGCGAGCGTGCCGACGAGCGCCTCGCGGATCGGCGCCTCGTCATCGACGACCAGCACCAGCTCCCCTTTGCCGCGGGCGACAGCGGCTTCGTCCTCCTTTTTCGCCACCTCGGCGTCGCGCGATGCGGGGAGAAAGACCGAGAAGGTCGTGCCGACGCCGAGCTGGCTCTGCACGTTGAGAAAGCCGCCGTGGCCCTTGACGATGCCGATGACCGTCGCGAGGCCGAGCCCGGTGCCTTTGCCCAGCTCTTTCGTCGTGAAAAAGGGGTCGAAAATCTTGTCCATCGTCTCCGGCGACATGCCGCTGCCGGTGTCCGAGACGCGCAGGGCCACATGCCACCCGAGCTGCGCGCCGGGGTTCATGCTCGCGAAGTGTTCGTCGATCCCCATGTTCTCGGCGACCACCGTGAGCGTGCCGCCGTCCGCACCCATCGCATCGCGCGCATTGACGCACAGATTGAGGAGCACCTGGTGGAGCTGGTTGGCGTCGCCCATGACCGTCCACAGATCGGTCGGCAGATTCGTCTGGATGTCGATGTTCCGCGGAAAGGTCTGCGCCATGATCTTCGACAGCTCGCTGACCAGATGCTTTGGCTGGATGAGCACGCGCTCGCCCTCCGCGCCGCGCGCAAAGGTCAGCACCTGCTTGACGATCCCCGCCCCGCGCTCGGCACTGCTCTCCACGATATTGAGCATCTTTTCGTCCTCGGGATTGTCGAAGGTCCGCCGGAGGATGGCCACCGCCATGAGGATCGGCGAAAGGATGTTATTCAGATCGTGCGCGATGCCGCTGGCCAGCGTGCCGATACTCTCCAGCCGCTGCGCGCGGAGGAATTGCGACTCCAGCTTTTTCGTCTCGGTGATGTCCGTATCGATCACGAGCACGGACTGCGGCTCGCCCGCCTCGTCGCGCACGAGCGTCCACCGGCTGTTCACGATGACCGCGCCACCCTCCTTGGTCTTGTGCGTGAGCTGGCCGCTCCACACGCCTTTACGCAGGAGTTCCACCTCGGCCTCCATCACCTGGAGTTTTTCACTGACGAAAAGATCGAGCGTTTTCTCACCCACAGCCTCCTCGGTCGTCCAGCCGTAGATCCGCGTCGCGCCCTGGTTCCAGAAGATCACCCGGTGATCCAGGTCGCGCACGATGATGGCGTCGGACGCCAGATTCAGCAGCCTCGCCTGCTCGCGATTGCGCTCCTCGGCCGAGCGCTGCGCCGTGCGGTCGATGCTCAGCACCAGCACTGCCTCGCGGCCCGCAAAGGAAATCTCATGCCACGTGCTTTCCACATGCATTACCGAGCCGTCCCGCGCCACATGCCGCCACGCCGCGCTGGCGCTCGGGTCGTGCGGCGCGCCGTCGTCCTCCGGCACGCCCCCCTCCACCTCCGCCGGCGAAGCGATCTCATCCATCGTCATGCCGAGGAATTTCTCGCGCGAGTAGCCGTACTTCCGCACCGCAGTCTCATTCACCGCGAGAAACTGCAGGGTCTTTGCATCCACGACCCACATCGGCAGAGGATGCCCGTGAAACAGCAATTGGAAGCTGGCCTCGCGCTCCAGGGAGGGTGCGGACGGCGATTCAGGATCGGTGGGCATCTGGGCGGTTCGGTGTCGTTTATCGGCGGTGGGACATCACGGAAAGCATAAATCGGCCCGCCGCCGCCCCCCGCAGCTCTCCTGCTCCTCACGAGGGGAAATATGTCATGGACAAGGCGGGCACCGCTCCTATTTTCGCCAACCCATGACTTCCGAAATTCAAAAGGCCGTTGAGGCCGGAAAACTCTCCGCCTCAGCAGGCGAGGCTCTCGAAAAACTTCAGCCCGGCACCTTCGTCGTGCACAAGAGCTGGGGCTTCGGGCAGATCGGTGCCGTCAATTTCCTCGTCAGCCAGTTGACCATCGACTTCAAGACCAAAAAGGCCCACCCGATGCAGCTCCAGTACGCTGCGGAGTCACTCCAGGCCATCGAGTCGGACCACATCCTCGCACAGATCGCTGCGGACGCCGCGGCGGTGAAAGCACGGGCGAAAGCCGATCCGGTCGCACTCATGCGCACGGTCCTTATCAGCTTCGGCGGCAAGGCCACGCAGGACCAGATCACCCAGGCATTCGTGCCGGCCGTCTTCAGCGATGGGGAATTCAAGAAGTGGTGGGAAGCCGCCAAAAAGACGATCAAGAAGGACGGGCACTTCGCCGTTCCCGGCAAAAAGTCCGAGCCAATCGAGCTGCGCGACGCGCCCGTCTCGCACGCCGAGCAGTTCCTCTCCGCCTTTGCCGATGCGCGCCAGCTCAAGGACCAGCTCACCGCCCTCGACCAGATTCTCAAGAACCTCGGCGAATTCACCGACCCGGCCGCGCAGCTCACTCCCGTGCTCGCCACCGCCGACAGCCAGGCCCGCAAAAACCAGCGCCTAAACACCGCCCAGGCGCTCGAGCTCCTCGTCGCCCGCGACGAAATCGCCGAGAAAGCAGGCCTCGCGAAAGCCGCCGACGGTCTCACTGTCGATCAGGTTCTGCGCGATGAAAAACGGCGCCTCGTCACCCTCATTGCCGACCTGCCCGCCGCGAAACACAAGCGCGTCTTCGCGGAGATTCCCGCCGCGTTTGGCGAGGAATGGCCGGCCGTCGCGCTCGATCTCGCCACGCGCGGCAGCACGCGAATCGTCACGGAAGCCGCGCGGCTGCTCGAGGAAAAAGGCGAGGTGCCCGCGCTCATCAAGGGCATCGACCGCGAAATCCGCGACCACGCGATCACCTCGGAAACCCTGATCTGGCTTTGCAAAGAGCGCGACGGCGCTTTCGCCGATCTCGTCAACCCGCGCCTCCTCAGCTCCATCATCAGCGCGCTCGAACGCGACCAGTTTGACGAAGCCAAGCGCGACCGCCGTCTCCACGACCTGCTGCTCAACGACAAGGAACTCCTCAACGATCTCGTCGCCTCCGCGACCCACGAGGACATGCGCAACATCATGCAAAAGCTGATGCGCACCCCCGTCTTTGAGGAGCTGAATAAACGCTCCCTCCTCGGCCGCATCATCCGCGTCTATCCCGAACTCGGCGCGCTCATCGCCGCCGACACCGGCGAGAAGCAGGAATCCCTCATCGTCTCCTGGGCCAGCCTCGACCGTCGCAAGGCCGAGTTTGACGAGATCGTGATCAAGAAGATCCCCGAGAACACCAAGGAGATCGCCGTCGCCCGCAGCTACGGCGACCTGCGCGAAAACTTCGAGTTCAAGGCCGCCAAAGAAATGCAACGCGTCCTCATGCGCCGCAAATCCGACATGGAGCGCGACCTCGCCATCGCCCGCGGCACCGACTTCGCCAACGCCGACACCACCGCCGTCTCCATCGGCACCATCGTGCAGCTCAAGGAAAAGGATGGCCACATCGACACCTACACCATCCTCGGCGCATGGGATGGCGAGCCGGAGAAAAGCATCATCAGCTACCAGAGCGCGCTGGCACAGGCCATCATCGGCCGCAAAGTCGGCGAGGAAGTGAACCTGCCCACCGAGACCGGCGTGCGGCTCGCCGAGATCGTGAGCATCGAGGCGTGGAAGAAGGCTGAGCTGGCGGCGGTGTAAATACCATCTCGTGAAATTAAGCGGCCTCTGACCGCCTCCATTCCACGCGACAGGAGCCAAAAAACGGCCAGTCATCCTGAGCTTGCGAATGATGACTAACTTGGGGGTGCGTTCGCGACTGAGGGACGGGTGGTCGTGAATACGCGCCAATCCTGTTTATTCCATGAGTGGGTATAAGCCGGGGTGTCCAGCTCCGCTCAGCGTCCCAGCACCTTCGCGATCGCGTTCCGCAGGGTCGTCAGGGTGAAGGGCTTGCTCACGACGAGATCGACGCCTTCGGGCTGCTCGCCGGAGCCAGCCATGAGGTCGCCGAAGCCGGTGAGCAGGAGCACGGGCTGCTTGGGGTTGAGCTTGCGGATTTCCTGCGCGAGCTGGTCGCCATTCATCTCCGGCATGGCGCGATCCGTCATCACGAGGTCGAATTCTCCAGCCTGATATTTCTCCAGCCCGTCGCGACCGTTCACGGCGAGGGTGACGTTGTGCTGATCTTCATCCAGGTAAACGCCGAGCACCTCGCGGACGAGCGGCTCATCCTCGACCACCAGGATACGCAGCGGCGCGACGGCAGCGGAGGCGAGCCGCGGGGCCTCGGGCCGCTTGTCGCCCTTGTCGAGCGGGAGTGAGATGGAGATGGAGGTGCCGCGCGC
>JAYTML010000403.1:0-2558 GCA_043728655.1 Chthoniobacter sp.
ATCCTCACGCAACTCGCCACGCACGGGAAGATGCGCGCGCTGATCCTGGAGCCGACGCGCGAGCTGGCGGCACAGGTGGAGACGGCGTTCCGGGATTTCGCGCGCTTCATGGATCTCACCGTCGGCCTCGTCTATGGCGGCGTGGGCTACGGGAAGCAGCGGGAGTTTCTCGCCACGGGCGTGGACGTGCTGGTGGCGACGCCGGGCCGGTTGCTCGATTTCCTCGAAGACGGGACGGCCAATCTCAAGGACATCCAGTATCTCGTGCTCGACGAGGTGGACCGGATGCTCGACATGGGCTTCCTCCCGCAGGTGCGCCGGATCGTGGACCGGCTGCCAAAGCAGCGGCAGACGCTCTTTTTCTCCGCCACGCTCCCGCCCGAGCTGGAGACGATGACCAAGTGGCTGCTGACGAATCCGGAGCAGGTGGAAATCGGCCAGCGGCGCTCGCCCGCGGAGACGGTGACGCACGCGCTGTACCCTGTGGCGAAGGATCAGAAATTCGAGCTGCTCATCGCGCTGCTGGAGCACACGCAGTTCGACAGCGCGATCATCTTCACGAGCACGAAGGTGATGGCCGACCGCGTGGCGAATCAGCTCAAAGACCTGAAGCATTCCGTGGCCGTGCTGCACTCGAACCGCACGCAGAGTGAGCGCGAGGACGCGCTGGCCGGCTTTAAGAGTGGCAAATACGAGGTCATGGTGGCGACGGACATCGCCGCGCGCGGGCTGGACATCGCGGGCGTGTCGCATGTGGTGAATTACGACGTGCCGCAGCATCCCGAGGACTACGTGCATCGCATCGGCCGCACCGGCCGCGCGCTACAGGTCGGCGATGCGGTGACGATTTTTACGGCGGAGGAAATCGACCATGTGCGGTCGATCGAGCGGTTCATCGGGACGTCGATCAAGCGGGTGAAGCTGGACGGTTTCAACTACCTGTTCACCGCGCTTTTCAACGAGAGCGCGATCCCGCAGGGCGGCGTGGGCAAGGGCGTGCGAACGGCGAAGGGCTACAGCTTCGGCGCACGCAAGAAGCGGTAAAGACGGACGTCATCCCGGGCGGAGTTCCGCCCGGCTTTGCGCGTGGAACGATGCAGTTGCCTTTGGCATTAACGCAGAGGCGCGGGTCGAAGGGATTCCCATCTGGCGAGTCTGGCTCGGTGAGGAATCTTCTCCGCGATCTCTGCGGCTTTGCGCCTCTGCGTTAAGAATCCCCGTCTCCGCCTGAACGGAGACGCCTCAGGATGATGGGAGGAGATGCGCGAGCACTTCATTCGCATCGACGAGCACCTCCTCGCGCGTGGCGAGCGTCTTCACTTTCACCTGCGGCCATTCGTCGCCGATCAGCACGGTCACCCGCGCTCCGAGTTGCTCGGCGGTTTGAAACTGCTTGCCCACCTTCGCCGCCGTGAGCGGAAAATCGGTGCGCTGCCCCGCATCGCGCAGCCGCTGCACCACGCCGAGCGCCTCGGCGCGGCGCTCTTCCTTGGCGATGACCACATACACATCCGCCGCCCGCTCCCGCGCGAGCCACGCTTCGAGCTGCGCCTTGGCCGCAGGCGTGTCGTTGATCAGATTCGCCAGCACCACATCGCCCATGCCGAAGCCGAGCGCGGGCAGGTCCACCTTGCCGTCGCTCATCAGGCTCAGCAGCTTGTCGTAGCGCCCGCCGCCCGCCAGCGCGCGCTCGTTCTTGCTGCGGTCGAAAACCTCGAAGACCACACCCGTGTAGTAGGCCAGCCCGCGCACGATCGCGTAGTCGATTTCCACAAACCCGCCGAGCCCGCGCGCAGCGAGATCCGCGAGGATCGGCGCGAGTTCCGCCGTCGCCGTCTTGCTGCGCATGAAGTCGAGCACCTGCTGCGCATTGAGTCCGAATTTCGCCAGCGCGGCATCGGTCTTCTCCGGCGGATTGCGCTCCGCCTTGTCCACGATCTGAAAGAACTCGTATTCGTCCTCCGCCTTTCCACCCGCCTGCGCAAAGAACTGCTGCCACGCGGTGCGGCTGCTCAGCCTCACGACGAAATCTTTCTCCCCCAGGCCAAACCCGCGCAGCATGTCGATGAGGACGGCGACCATCTCGGCGTCCGCTGCCGCCGAGGCTTCGCCGAGGATGTCGCAGTTCAATTGATAGAATTCACGCAGCCGCCCGCGCTGCTGCTTCTCGTAGCGGAAAAACTGCGGCACGCAGAACCACTTCAGCGGCTTTTTGAAATCGCGCTCCCGCGCCGCGACCATCCGCGCAAGCGTGGGGGTCATCTCCGGGCGCATCGCGACGTGGCGCGCGCCCTTGTCCGTGAAGTCGAAGAGCTGGCCGACGAGTTCGCCGCCGCTCTTCTTTTTGTAGAGCTCGATCGGCTCCAGCACCGGCCCGTCGTATTCCACAAAGCCGTAGCGCCTCGCCACGCCCCGCCACGTTTCGAGGATGTAGTTCCGGCGCGCGCAGTCGTCGGGAAAGAAGTCGCGGAAGCCAGGGAGCAGTTGCATCGCGCGAGGAAAGAGGATGGACCCGGCCTTTGCAAAGGCGCTTCTCGCGCCGGCGTGAGGAAAAAGAG
>JAYTML010000404.1:0-1875 GCA_043728655.1 Chthoniobacter sp.
GAGCTGATCGCCGCGCTCTCCGCGATGCCCGATCCGCAGTCCATCCCCGTGCTCGTCAACGCGCTCCGCGACGCCAACAGCGGCCTCCGCCGCAACGCCCTCAAGGCGCTCAAAACCATGCGCGAAGCCGCCCTCCCGCCCATCGAGGAACTGCTCGCCAGCGGGAAAATCCCCCGCGAATACGAGCCCGAAATCCGCGCCGCCTTCGACAGCGGCGCGATCGTGAAATGGAAAATGATCGGCCCCTTTGAAAACGTCTGGGCCGCCGTGCATCCGCCGGAAAAAGACGTGCTCGCCGCCGGTTGGCCGATGACGGAATCGCCCTCCGGTAACATCCAGCGCCACCCGTCCGCCGACTACACGAAGGGGCTGCTCGCAAAGCGCTACACCAACGCCGAGGGCAAGGAAGTCGGCTGGATCGACGTGACCGCAAGCACCGACGACGGCCATGTCGATTTGGAAAAAGTCTTCCACACCACCGGCATGGTCTGCGCCTACGCCTACGCCGAAATCGAATCGCCCGGCGTCGCCGACGCGAAGCTGCTCTGCGGGAGCGACGACCAGATCGCCGTCTGGCTCAACGGCGCGAAGGTGCATGACTCCGGGCCGGCCTCGCGCAGCTACTCGCCGGATCAGGATGCGGTGCCGCTGCGCCTCGTCGGCGGGACGAACCAACTCTTCGTGAAGATCGGCAACGTCGGCGGCGGCTGGGAATTCGCCGCGCGCATCCCCGGCGTGACCGACGGCAAATTTACCCCGCCCAAGGACACCCCGCCCGACGTGAAGCAGCGCGCCTACGTCCTCGCGCAAAACGCCGACGGCACCTGGACCCACCGAGGCGACGCCAAACGCGGCGAGAAGATTTTCCACGACCCCACCGGCCCGCTCGGCGGCATCTGCGCGCAATGCCACAAAGTCAGCGGCCTCGGCGCGGAGGTCGGCCCCGACCTCTCCCTCGTCGGCAGCGTGTACAAACGCGGCGACCTCCTCACCTCGATCCTGGAGCCCAGCAAAACCATCGCGCTCGGATACGAGCAGGTCGTGGTCGAGGCGAAAGGCGGCGACATCTTCGCCGGCGCGATCCGCAAGGAGACCGACGATGCGCTTACGATCCTGGGTTCGGACATGCGGCCGCACCTCGTGAATAAGGCCGACATCAAAACCCGGAAGCCCGTCGAGACCTCGATCATGCCCGCCGGCCTCACGCTCGGCCTCAAGCCCGAGGAGCTCGCCGACCTGCTCGCCTACATGGAAAGCCTGCGCGGGAACTGACAGCGGAGACGTCGATGCGGCTGCGTGGGACGCGCAGGAGCGCGTCCCTCCGGGTGAATGTGCGGCGTCGTTTGCATTCCGGGCGGCGTGAGACGAGCATTCGCGCCCGTTTTTAATGAAAAAGCCCAAGCTGACCCTCGTTCCTGACCCCGGTGTGATTGAGATTCGAGGCGCGCGGCAGAATAATCTGCGCGGCATCGACCTCGATCTGCCGCTGGGCAAGCTGAACGTCATCTCGGGGCCGAGCGGCAGCGGGAAATCGAGCCTCGCCTTTGACACGATCTACGCGGAGGGGCAGCGGCGGTATGTGGAGACGTTCTCGCCGTACACGCGGCAGTTTCTCGACCGTATGGACAAGCCGAAGGTGGATGCGATCCGCGGCATCCCGCCGGCCATCGCCATCGAGCAGTCGAACCCGGTCAAGAGCACGCGCTCGACGGTCGGCACGATGACGGAGATCAACGACTACGTGAAGCTGCTCTTCCCGCGCATCGCGGCGGCGTTCTGCCCGGAGTGCGAGCGCGAAATCCGGCCCGAGACGGCGAAGTCGATCGTGGACGAGATCTACGCGAAGCACGCGGGCGAAACGCTGCTCGTGACCTT
>JAYTML010000405.1:0-3333 GCA_043728655.1 Chthoniobacter sp.
TGTGGAATCGCGAAGGGTCGCACGCGGGCCAGCGCATCGTGCTGGAGCCAGGCGCCGGCACTTTGCAGATTCGTTTCACGTCGCCCGGATTCGTGGCGCCCGAGAAGGTGCGGTTCAAGTACCGCATGGCGGGCGTCGAGGGCGAGTGGCAGGAGACCGCCGGCGCGCGCACCGCGAACTACGCGGCGCTGCCGCCGGGCACGTACCGCTTCGAGGTCATGGTGGCCACGCACGACGGCACGTGGAATCCGGAGCCCGTCGCGATGCCAGTCGTCGTGATGCCTTTCCTGTGGCAGACGGCGGGCTTTCGCCTGGCGGTGATCGCAGTGGGTGTGGGCGCGCTCGCGTACTTCATCTGGGCGTGGTCGCTGCGGCGCATCCGGCGGCGGATGGCGCTGCTGGAGCAGGAGCGGCGGGTGGAAAAGGAGCGCGCCCGCATCGCGCAGGATCTGCACGACGAACTCGGCGCCAGCCTCACGGAGATCAACTTCCTCGGCACCCTGGCCGCGGACGCCGTGGCGGAAGGCCCGGCCCGCAAGCGGATGGACGGCATCGTCGAGCGCGCGCAGCGCATGGCGAAGTCGCTCGATGAGATCGTGTGGACGGTGAATCCCGCCAACGACACGCTTTCCTCCACGGCGAACTATCTCTGCTCCCGCACCCAGGAAAGTCTGCGCGCCGCCAATATCCGCTGCCGCCTCGCAGTGGCGGAGGAACTGCCCACCGTCACGCTCGACTCCGAGCTGCGGCATCACCTGCTCATGGCCGTGAATGAAGCGGTGAACAACGTGATGAAGCACTCCGGCGCGGGCGAGTGCGTGCTCTCGCTGGAAATGGAGCAGGGGAACCTCGTCGTAAGCGTGCGCGACAACGGCTGCGGTTTCGATCCGGCGCACTTTCCTGCCGGACGAAACGGGCTCTCCAACATGCGTTGCCGGCTAGAGGCGCTGGGAGGGAGCTACTCCGTCGAGAGCGCGCCCCAGCGCGGCGCGAAGGTGCGGCTCGTCATGCCTTTGGTGCTGCCTCCGTCCGGGCGCGCAGCGCGCGGGAACGGCGGCATTCAGGCTTAAGACTGGGCACGGGGGCCGTTTCCCCCCGGATGGGTGGTTTCCGTTTCGGATACCGGGTGCCATAGTGCGCCTGTGAAAGTCCCCGCGCCCGCTCCATGCCCTCCCGCATCGTCATAGTCGAAGACAACAACGTCGTCCGGGGCTGCCTCGAGGAACTGGTCAATTCGATCCCCGGCTGCGAGTGCGTGGCCACTTTCTCGAATGGCGAGGAGGCCGTGAAAACGATCCCGCGGCTCGCGCCGGAACTGGTGATGATGGACATCCACCTGCCGAATCTCTCCGGCATCGAATGCGCCGCACGGCTCAAGGAAAGCCTGCCCGCCCTGCCGATCCTCATGCTGACGGTGTATGAGGATGAGGAGAAAATCTTCCAGGCATTCAAGGCCGGCGCGAGCGGCTACATCCTCAAGCGCAGCAGCCCGCGCGAGGTCGTGCGCGCCGTCCCGGACATGCTCGACGGCGGCGCGCCGATGACGAGCACCATCGCGCGAAAGGTCGTGGAGTCATTCCGCGACGGCGGCGCGGAGCGCAGCGAAGAGACCTCTCTCTCCCGGCGCGAGACGGAGGTCTTGCAGAGCCTTTCCAAGGGCTCGGCCAACAAGGAGATCGCCGACCAGCTCAGCATCACGGTCGAAACCGTCCGCTGGCACCTCAAGCAGATCTACCAGAAGCTCCACGTCCACGGACGGACGGAGGCCGCCCTCAAGTTCATGGGCATGCAGCAGAAGCATCACTCGTGAAAGCAACAACGCCCATGACCACCGCCAATCACCCGCCCGTCCTTTCGACCAACCGCCGAATCCGAAGCCTCGCGCTGGCAGTGGTGTGCGCCCTTTCCGCCGCCTTTGCATTCTCGGCGGGAGCCGCCGAGCCGGCCGCCAAGCCCGCCGCGCACAAGAGCCTCCGCACGATGTCGTGGGGCGACAAGCTCAAGGAGGCCGGCGTCGTCGGCGTGATCCAGCTCGGCATGTCGGCCTTTGGCGCGATCTTCATTTTCGAGCGCCTGTCCGGCCTGCGCCGGAAACACCTCGTGCCTCCCGGCCTGACGGCACGCGCCTGAAAGCTGTGGCAGGAAGGGAAATTCGACGAGCTCGAGAAGCTCGGCGAGAAAGAGCCCAGCACGCTTTCGCGCGTGATTTCCTTCGTCGTGCAAAACCGCAAATCGCCGATGGCCGAGGTCTCCGAGATCGCCGGCGAGCTCGTCTCCCGCGAGCTGGCGATCCATCACCAGCGCGCGTATCCGCTCGGCATCGTGGCCACGCTCGCTCCGCTGCTCGGCCTGCTCGGGATGATCTTCGGCATGATCACGACGTTTGAAACCGTAGCAATGGCCGGTGCGCTCGGCGACCCGACGCAGCTTGCATCGGGCATCTCGGAGGCGCTCGTCACGACCGGCCTCGGTCTCGCCGTCGCGATCCCGTTTCTCGCGCTCTACCATTTCTTCAAGCACCGCACCAATGGCTTCGGCGTGCAGCTCGAAGGCGAGGTGACGAGCCTGCTCACCGCGTGGCTGATGAACCGGGAAGGCCGCTAACCCGCTCCCGCGATGCGCGTCAAAAAAACCGAGGACGAGCCCTTCGAGATCATGCTGATCCCGATGATCGACTGCATGCTCGTGATCATCATTTTCTTCCTCGTCGCCACGACGCTGAAGAGCCACGAAAAGGAGCTGCCGCTCGATCTGCCCACAGCGTCCGCCGCGCTCGATGTCGAGCAGCCGCCCGACCTTTTCATCGTCGGCGTGGACAAGGCCGGCGTGCCGTATCTGAGCACGGGCGACTTCATCGAGCCGGTGGACACCGAGCGGCTGCACCAGCGCCTGCGCGAAGTGGCCGGCGCGAATCCAAACCGGCGCGTGCGCATCGACGGCGACCGCGCGACCCGCTTCGAGGACATCATTCGCATCATCGATCTCTGCCAGTTTGAGGGCCTGAAAAATGTCGGACTCCATACCAAAGCCAGCGCCGGCCGCTGACGAAAGCCTGGCCCCCGGGCTGCCGCCCAGTGCGGCATCGCCGCGGTGGTGGATCGCGTCGCTCGCCTTTCACGGCGTGCTGCTTGCGTGGCTCGTGTTTTTCTCACCCGTCCGCGTTTTCGATCCGAATGCAAAGCCCGCCGCCCGGCAGGTGAGCGCCGATCGCGCCCGCGAAGTCGTGGAGCAGATCCGCGAAACGCAGGCCGACTCGCTCGAACAGAATTTGCGCTCGCTGGAGGACATCCGCGGAAAGATCGCGGAGCTGGAAAACCGGAAGCGCACCGAGTT
>JAYTML010000406.1:0-5274 GCA_043728655.1 Chthoniobacter sp.
AGGCGCTCGTGAAGCCCAAGAAATTCTTCAGCAGCGCGCGCAATACCGAGGAGGGCGGCAGCCTCACCATCCTCGCCACCTGCCTGATCGAAACCAACAGCCGCATGGATGACCTCATCTTTGAGGAGTACAAGGGCACCGGAAACATGGAAGTCCGCCTCGACCGCGGCCTCAGCGACAAGCGCATCTTTCCCGCCATCAATTTCCTCCAGTCCGCCACCCGGCGCGACGAGCTCCTTTACCACCCGCAGGAATTCGACCGCATCAGCATCCTCCGCCGGCAGCTCGCCATGCTCCCCGCACTCGAAGCCACCGAGGTGCTCGTCCACGCCCTGCGCGCCACCAAGAACAACGCCGAACTCCTCCTCACCGGCCTCCGCAGCTAGCGCCTCCCCCTCCTTCTCCTTCTTCATCTCCTTCTGAAAAAGACGCGAAGATGAAGAAGGAGACGGAGAAGACGACTGCCCCGGCCACCACACCCAGCCATGCAGCCACTCATCGACACACCCGACGCCCTCGCGCACATCCTCCCTCTCCTTGCGCCGCACGCGCGCATTCCCATCGATACCGAGGCGGACTCGCTCCACTGCTATTTTGAAAAGCTCTGCCTCATCCAGATCAGCGTCCCCGGCCATGATCTGCTGATCGATCCCCTCGCCTCGCTCGATCTCGCGCCGCTCTTCGGCGCACTCGAGGGCAAGGAACTCATCATCCACGGCGCGGACTACGACCTGCGCCTGCTGCGCCGCGTCGGCTACCCCGGACCCGCGTCGGTTTTCGACACCATGCTCGCCGCCCGGCTCGCAGGCATCACCCAGTTCAGCCTCGCCGCGCTCATCCTCAAATACTTCGGCGTCACCATCGCCAAAGCCTCGCAGAAGGCCAACTGGGCGCTGCGTCCCCTGCCGCCGCAGATGAGCGACTACGCCGTCAAGGACACCCACTACCTCGCCGAGATCGCGGCCAACCTCGAGGCCGACCTCGTCAGGCTCGGCCGCACCGAGTGGTTCCAGCAGTCGTGCGAGAAGGCCATCGCGGCCTCCACCATCACCAAGGAACGCGACCCCGACGAAGTCTGGCGCATCACCGGCAGCCACGAGCTGCGCGGGCGCTCCGGCGCCGTGCTGCGCGCGCTCTGGCACTGGCGCGATCAGGAAGCCCAGGCCGTGGACAAGCCCGCATTCCACATCCTCCACAACGAGCAGCTCCTGAACGCCGCCGCCGATTTCGACGCCGGACGCGAGGTCGGCTTTCACCACCTCCACGGTGCGCGGAAGCGCCGCTTCTACGACGCCGCCGAGCAGGGTCTGGCACTCCCCGAGGCCGAGTGGCCCTTCCGCGAGCGCAAGCCGCGCCCGCGCGCCACGCCAGACTTCGACCGCAAGCTCAAGGACCTCAAGACCCGGCGCGACAAGCTCGCCGAAGACCTCCAGCTCGACCCGTCGCTCATCGCACCGAAAACCGTCCTCGAAAACCTCGCCGCCGACAACCCCGACGGCCTCGCGAGGATGATGCCCTGGCAGCGCACGCTCCTTGGCGTGTAGGCACGCAACCGGGAAAACCCGGCGGGTCTTTGGCCCAGCCAGCGCGCAGCCTACTTCGGCTTAGCGCCCAGCGCCTCGATCTTCCGCTGCTCCTCGCGCTGCTCCAGCTCCGCATCGATCCGCTGACCTTTGTCCTTCCACGACCCGTCCTCCAGCGCGCTCGTGTATGGCCCGGACGGCTGGCTCGGCGAATACAGACTCCGCCGGCGGGCGTTCTGATTCGAGCAGGCGGTGACGAAAAGGGTGAGGGTGAGCAGCGGGAGGAGGATTTTCACGGCGCGCAGGGAAACAGAATCGCCCCGGTGTGTCAACCGCCTCACCGGCGGATAAAAATGCGATTGCCTGAGCTTACTCAGCCGCTAGTGTCCCCACCCTTTGTCCATGATCATAGTCACCAAACCCGACGCCACCGAAGACCAGCTCCAGCACCTCCTGGATCGCATCAACGAATGGGGCCTGCGCTCCGAGGTTTCCCGCGGAGCCCAGCGCGTCGTCGTCGGCATCATCGGGCCCGAGGACGTGATCCGTGAGAAGCCCATCGCCGCCATTCCCGGCGTCGAATCCGTCACCCCAGTCCTCAAGCCCTACAAACTCGTCGCCCGTGAATTCCGCGGCCAGACCGGTGTCGTCAAAATCGGCGACGTCCCCGTCGGCGGAAAGGAGATCGTCATCATGTCCGGCCCCTGTTCCGTCGAGAGCCGCGAGCAGATCGTCGGCATCGGAAAGGACATCGCCAAAGCCGGTGCACGCATCCTCCGCGGCGGCGCATTCAAGCCGCGCACCTCGCCCTACAGCTTTCAGGGCCTCGGCGTCGATGGCCTCAAGCTCCTCGCCGAAGCCCGCGCCGAGACCGGCCTCCCCGTCATCACCGAAGTCATGGACACCCGCGACCTCGATATCATCGAGAAATACGCCGACTGCCTCCAGGTCGGCGCGCGCAATATGCAGAACTTCTCCCTCCTGAAGGAAGTCGGCCGCAGCAAGCTGCCCGTCATGCTCAAGCGCGGCATGAGCGCCACCATCAAGGATCTGCTCATGTCCGCCGAGTACATCCTCGCCGAGGGAAACTTCAATGTCCTCCTCTGCGAGCGCGGCATACGCACCTTCGAGACCTACACCCGCAATACCCTCGACCTCAACGCCGTCCCCGTCCTCCAGGCAGAGACCCACCTGCCCATCGTCGTCGATCCCACCCACGGCATCGGCCTCCGCGAGCACGTCGTCAGCATGGCACTCGCCGCAGTCGCCTGCGGTGCGGACGCCATCATGTGCGAAGTCCACAACAACCCCGAACTCGCCAAGAGCGACGGCGAGCAGGCCCTGCTCCCCCACGAGTTCACCGACCTCGTCGCGCGCGTGAGAAAGGTCGCCGAAGCCGTCGGCCGCAGCGTCTAGAGCAAACTTGCCAAAAGCCCTTTCCGGCTGCCATGTCGGACTTGGCGACTCGTTCCGCGACTCCATCGCGGAACACCCTTGTCCCTCGCGATTCCATCGCCCCGGCCCCGCCGCGCCTCCGGCAATGGAATTACCCGGACACATGCGTGCCGAAATGGAGTGTCGGCACGAGGGGGGAAATCCTGCGCCGCGGCACCTGCATGGCGGGCGGAAAGGCGGCGGCGAAAGCCGATGCCGTTACCGAGACGCCAACTCGCTCCAGCGCATAGTTAGTCCGTTTCGTCGCGGCATGGAATGAATGCTACTTCACTAATGACGCGATCGTATAGCTCGGTTGCTTTCGACACAGTGATGGTGCCCAACTCCAAAGATGCCGCAAGCTCTTCCAGCCTGATGTCCGCAATTTGGGCTTTCGCGACATGAACCGCAATGTTCTCACTTCGGTAAATTGCTATCGCGACGGCAGCAATAATGGACAGAACGGTGGCAGCCGCACATAGGATCCGCCAACTCGGATTCGTTTCCTGGGAGGAGCCGATCATTGCGGTGAGTGCCCTGGTAAAGGGCCGGCCACCGAAAGCAGGGCCAACCGTCAGAAGACCGGCGAAAACACCGCATATAATGCTCGTCGTCGTGAGCCGATTGCCCCGAGGTTTTGCTGTCGCGAGGTAGCCAGCGATGTGGTCCCGCTTGGCTTTGATCCTCGCAGTTAGGTTCTGTTGGTCTTGTCTTTCGTCTGACATAAGCGTGTGTGCGTAAAACGGGCTAACAGGAAGCAGGCTTCACTTTTGAATTACTAAAGCTTAGTGCTTCAATGTCGCGGTGTTTGCTACAGAGGATACCCGGCTGAGCGTCCTCCTCGGCTTGGAGAGAGCCAAATTTCATGAATCCGATCCCATCCGCGAACGCTTCGCCACACAAGCCGAAACTCCCCCGCCTGGGCAACGGAGTTGCGCAGACATGGGCGGGGAGGAGCGGGAGAACGGAGTTTGGGAATGAGGGGATTGCGGCGGCTTGACGGGCGGAGGTTCTGCTCGCGCCGCCCGGAGCGCCTGGCAGCGGGGAGACTGGGGACACCGGCCGGATTTGGCGACTGGCCATCGAGGGGACGGGGGCGTGTTCGATCCTCGTTCCGCGACTCCATCGCGGAACCGCCCTTGTCTTCGCGATTCCATCGCCCAAGCCCCGCCGCCCGCCGGCAATGGAATTGCCCAGACACATGCGTGCCGAAATGGAGTTTCGGCACGAGGGATCGAATGTCCCAAGCTCAATCAGCCGCTTCCGGAGGAAGCTCACGGATCACGCGCGCCGGGTTGCCGGCCGCGATCACATCCGGCGGAATATCCCGCGTGACCACGCTTCCTGCACCGATGACCGCCCGGTCGCCGATCGTCACGCCGGGGCAGATGATCGCACCGCCTCCCACCCACACATCCGAGCCGATGGTGATTGGTTTTGCCGATTCCAGCCACTTGCGGCGCTCCACCGCACCGATCGGGTGTGTGGCCGTGTAGATCTGCACCGATGGAGCAAAGAGCACATTGTTGCCAATCGTCACCTGCGCGCAGTCGAGCACGACACAGTTGAAATTGAAGAAGACCTTCGTGCCCATGACGATGTTCGTGCCGTAGTCGCAGAAAAAGGGCGGCTGAACCCAGGCGTCTGTCGCCTTGCCAAAGAGTTCGGTTAGCAGCCGCTGCCGTTCTTCCTTCTGGTCTTCACGCGTGGCATTGAGCAGCAGGCACAGGTCGCGGCACCGGTCCCGCTCCCGGCAAAGCTGCGCTTCCAGCGGATCGTAAAGCTCGCCTGCGAGCATCTTGTCTTTTTCCGTTTTCATAGAGCACTGGCTAGCGGCCCGACCGACCCCTAGCTCAGCGACGGCGGAGGCTGGCGCGATGGCTGCGCGGGCGAAGGCGGCGGAGCAGCCAGCGTGACAGCCGGAGCCGTTCGCTGGAGCGCATAGGCCACGTTGGATTCGGCGAATCGCTGAAATTCTTCATGTGAGCGGTCTCGAATGCGGATAAGATCCTCAAGCTGGAGTAACAAGATGGAGTTGGCGCGAGCGAAGGTCATCGCCGACGATGAATAGCCGCCCGCAGCCACAAGAATCGCAGAGTCGGCTCGTTCATGAACAAGGACGCCAAAAAGTTCGCGCACCACACTGGGGCCAATTGGCTTCTGATGATTCTTGCACTGGACGATAACCTTCCGGGTGCCTTTCGTTAGATACTCTCTCGGGGAGCAAGCGATAAGTTAGGTATTAGGAAGGGGAGAGGCATGGAAGAGTTGAGGATTGAAGTCTTGCTGGTGATGAAGCATGCCCCAGATCGAATGG
>JAYTML010000407.1:0-5973 GCA_043728655.1 Chthoniobacter sp.
AGCCGGACGACCCTGACGGCGGCGCAGTATGGACCGGTGGTGAACGCGACGTATCTGCTCGGGCATTACATCGAGGACTTCGACTATCGCGGGGATCTCGGACAGACGCTCGGCGTGGACTTCGATCTGAACGAGCAGAACGTGCGCTTCTGCGTGACGCCGGAGTTTCCGGCGGGCACGTGGGCATACTTCACGCCGATCAATGCGGACGGCACGCCGCAGTATCCTTACACGACCGGGCGCGCTTACTACGGGACGCCGTCGGGTGGAGCGACGACGATCGCGGAGACGGTGACGACGCAATTTCTCGGCGGCGCGAATACGGCGCTGGCGGTGCCGACGACGCCGACGGTTTCGTCGAACCCGGTGCCGAACACGGTGACGATCGCGTGGAGTTCGGTGGAGGGCGGGACTTACAGCGTGGATGCCTCGCCGACGCAGGCGACGTGGACAAACAAGGTGGCGTCGGTGGTGGCGTCGGGCGTGGCGACGGCGTCGAGCTACACGGCGATCGGGACGACGGGGACGGAATACGGACGGGTGAACCGGACCGCGCTGGCGACGTATGATGCAACCGGGCAGACGGCGGCGACGGTGGCGCAGAACACGATCAAGAGCTATTCGCTGACGGCGAACACGCCGCCGACGATCACGGCGATCTCCGCGCAATCCATCGCGATGAATACAGCGACCAGCGCGCTTGCCGTGACGGTCGGCGACGCGGAGACGGCGCTCGCGAGCCTCACGATGGTGGGTTCTTCTTCAAACACGACGCTCGTGCCGAATGCGAACATCACCTTTGGCGGAGCCAATGCGAGCCGCACGGTGACGGTGACTCCGGCGGCGAGCCGGACGGGCACGGCGACGATCACGGTCGGGGTGAACGATGGGACGGTGACGACGAGCACGACGTTTCTCCTCACGGTCACGGGCACGAACACCGCGCCGACGGTCAGCGCCATCTCCGCGCAGAGCACGCTTCAGAACACGGCGACCTCGGCGATTCCGTTCACCGTGGGCGACGTGGACACCGGGGCGGCGAGCGTCGCGCTGAGTAGTTCTTCGGCGAATACGACGCTCGTGCCGAATGCGAACATCGTCTTTGGCGGCAGCGGCGCGAACCGCACGGTGACGATCACGCCGGTGGCGGGACAGACGGGGAGCGCGGTCATCACGATCACGGCGTTTGACGGCGCGGCGATCACGAACTCGGCGTTCACTTTGACGGTCGTGTCTGCGAATCCGACGATCACGTCGATCATCAACACGCCGTCGTCGCCGACGAGCGGCGACCCAGTCGTGGTGAGAGCGACGGTCGGGGCCACGGCGGGGCGGACGATCTCGACCGTGCAGATGACTTACAACGTCGGCGGGGGAGCGACGACCGTCTTTAACGAAACGATGGGCACGGCGGCGAACACGGCGTGGGCCGGCACCGGCACCGTGTATCCGTGGACGATCACTTTTGCCGGGCCGCCGGCATCGCCCTTCGCGCAATCGCAGGCGTCGAACCACACCCCGGTCGGGCAGGGAAACCAGTATGGCATGGAGATCACGGCGAACGCTCCGCCGATCGCGAACGCCACGATGACCACGACCAATGTGATCAATGCGACGGGCACGGCGGGCACGGTGAGTTTCTGGATCGCGTCGTCTGGCCTTGTCAGCCCGCAGGGATGGGACTTCCAGACATCGACGGATGGCACGACTTACACCACGCGCTCGAGCGAGCTCACGGGAGCGAATCACGCGTATCAGCAATTCAGCTACACCCTTTCCGCCGCCGAACGGTCGAGCACGCTGCGTTTGCGTTTCCGCTTCGCTGGGCCGGGAATGTCGAACGTCCCGAAGGTTTATCTCGATGACATCACCGTCGTGGTGGGTGGCGCGAGTTCGCCGGTGACGGTGAACATGCTCGACAATGGCGCGAACGGCGACGGCGCGGCGGGCGACGGCGTGTATGGCTACAGCGCGATTCCCGCGCAGTCCGCGGGCACGACCGTGAGCTACACCATCACCGCGACCGACAACACCGCGGCGGCGACGACGACCGGCACGAACGCCTACACCGTCGTCGCAGCCGCGCCGGTGCTCGCTGTCACGCCAGCCACGGGGCTTGTTTCCAGCGGCACGGTCGGCGGGGCGTTCACGCCATCGGGCGCGACTTACACACTGAGCAATACCGGCAACGCTTCGTTGAACTGGACCGCGGCGAAGACCGCCGCGTGGGTCACGCTTTCCAGCGCGAGCGGCACGCTCGCAGCGGGGGCAAACACGACCGTCACCGCAAGCATCAACGCCACCGCGAGCACGCTGGCTGTGGGCAGCTACAGCGACACAATCACTTTCACCAACAGCACGAACGCCAACGGAAACACCACGCGCGCCGTCAGCCTCGCAGTCGGCTCGAACACCGCGCCATCCGCGCCGGCGCTCACCGCGCTGCCGCTGTACAGCCAGGGCGGATCGAAGACGGTCTCGTGGCCCGCAGTTTCCGGTGCGACGAGTTACACGATCCAAATCGCAACGGACGCCGCATTCACCACCAGCGTCGTCTCGCAGACGGTCGCGGGCGCGAGCGCCGCATTCACGAATCTTGTGAGCGGCGTGACCTATTATTACCGCGTGCTCGCGACAAACGGCATCGGCTCATCGGCCAACAGCAACGTCGTTTCGTCCACGCAGGACGGCGTCGCACCGCTGGTCGCCATCACCTCACCAGCGTCACCGCTTTCCACCGCCACGACATCCGTCACTGTGAGCGGCACGAGTTCCGATGCGCTCTCGGGAATCAGCAACGTCACCGTGAACGGCGTCACTGCGACAACGGCGAACGGCTTCGCCAACTGGACCGTCTCCGTGCCGCTCGGCTACGGCACGAACGGCATCACCGCCGTCGCCTACGATGGCGCGGGCAACGTCACCACCACCGCGCCGGTGCGGGTCACCCTCACCACCGCGCAGACCTACAACCCGCTCATCATCCCGGAAGTGATGACCGGCACGACGTTCAACCTGGACCTGCACAACACCACGAAACGCTTTGGAAACTCCGCGTTCCAGAACACCGCCGACAGCACAACGATTTCCTACAACAACATGCTCATGTGGGGCCCGACGCTCATCATGAACAAGGGCGACTGGGTTCAGATCAATCTCACGAACAACCTCTCCGAGACCACCACCACGCACTGGCACGGCTTCCACATTCCCGCGATCATGGACGGCGGCCCGCATCAGACGATCCCCGCCGGCACGACGTGGCGGCCAAGCTTCAAGGTGGATAACAACGCGGCGACTTACTGGTATCACCCGCACCTGCACGAACACACGCAGGACCATCTCACCAAAGGTGGCGGCGGCATGATCATCATCCGCGATCCCGCCGAGTCCGCGCTTAACCTTCCGCGCACCTATGGCGTGGACGATATCCCGCTCGCACTCACCAGCCGCCGCTGGGCGTCCAATCAGTTTGTGACCGGCCTCGCCGGCGTCACCAATAGCGTTTACGGCGACTACATGGTCGTGAATGGAACGGTCAGCCCGCAGATCACTCTGCCCAAGCAATACGTCCGCCTGCGGATCCTGAATGCCGAGATCGAGCGCAGTTACAATCTTGGCATCACAACGAGCGCCGGTGCCGATCGCACATTTTACGTCATCGCCACGGATGGCGGACTCGTGAACGCTCCGATCCCGGTGACTAGGGTCGCACTCGCCATCGGAGAGCGCGTGGAAATCCTCGTCGATCTGACCGGCGATACGGTCGGCGCTTCGTTCGATTTGAAGGCCTACAATTCGGGGCAGGCGAATGATTTCCCCGGAGGCGAGCCCGGCACCACCGGGCAGTTCGGCAGCCTGCTGAACGCCACCACGTTTAACATCCTGCACGTCAACGTCGGTGCGGCCACGGCGAACCCCGTCACCACGCGCCCGACCACGCTGACCACGAACACATTTTACACCGATGCGAATGTGACCAACAACCGTACGGTCAACATCACCGGCGGCTTCCCGAATACGTCGACTCCGACGTTCACCTTCGACAACCTCGCGTTCTCCACCAACGTCATCAATCAGACGCTGAACCTCAACGCGGTCGAGAAGTGGTCCATCACCAACGCCTCCGGGTTCAGTCACTCGTACCACATTCACGACATTCAGTTTCACCTCACCTCGCGCACCGGCGGAAACAACGCGGGAATCAAAGCCTACGAGGAGGGCTGGAAAGACACGCTCTTCGTGGGGCAAAACCAAACGGTGACATTCATCGCGAAGTTCGACGGATTTGCCAGCGACACCAATCCCTTCATGTATCACTGCCACTTCTCGAACCACGAGGACGAGGGGTTGATGGGACAGTTCGTCGTCCGTAATAACGCCACCGAAGCGCTCGCCGTCTCCAGCTTCACGCGCTACGGCGACAGCAGCCTCATCCAGCTCGACTTCAAATCGACACCGGGCACGACCTACTCGCTGCAATATCTGACCGACCTCACGACCGGCACATGGACCGACATTGGCTCCGTGACCAGTGATGGCGCCTCGGCCAGCTTCACCGAGACCGACGCCGCACGACTCGGTCAGGCGCGCGGATTCTACCGCGTGACGATCCCCAAGATCCCGTAGGTGTTTCAAATCGTGTTGCGTGCCTTCCCCGCCGCTGCCCAACTGCGGGACACGTAGCACATGAAACCCGCTTCCATCATCCTCGCCGTGATTGCCGCCGCCGGCGGCTGGTTTGGAGCGATTGCGTTCCGGCAGTCGCCCGAATCGCACGCGGCGAACGAGGCCGATGGCGGGCGCAGAGTTTTGCTCTACCAGAGCCCGATGCATCCGTGGGTGAAGTCGGACAAGCCCGGGCAGTGCACGGTTTGTGGCATGGATCTGGTGCCGGTTTACGAGGGTGGAAAGAACTTTGATCACGCGGCGGGCGAAATCGTGATGCTGCCGGAAGGAAGTCCAAATGTCGTCGGCGTGCAGACCGCGGAGGTTAGGAAACAACCGCTCGTCCGGACACTGCGCGTCGCGGGAATGATCGGCGAAGATCAGTCGCGCCACGGCGTCATCAGTGCGCCGGTGGAAGGCCGCATCGACGGACTCGCGATGAACCACCCTGGCCAGCAGATCACACGAAGGCAGCCGCTCGCCACCTTCTTCAGCCGCACGCTGCTCAGCGCGGCGGAGGACTACAAACTCGCGCTCGAACAAGGCGGCCCCGCCGTCGAGGAAGCGAAGCGGCGACTCGAGCAATACGGACTCGTCTTCGAGCAGATCAATTCGATCCCGACGCGCCAGCCGGACGACCTCTACTTCGGGATCCTCGCGCCGCTCACCGGCACCATCGTGAAGAGCTACGTGAGCGAAGGACAGTATGTGAAAGAGGGCGAGCGGCTCTTTGAAATCGCCGACTTCACGAAGATGTGGTTCATGTTCAGCGCCGCCGAGCAGGACCTGCCCTTTCTCAAAGCCGGCCAGATCGTCGCCGTGAATATCCCGAGCCTGCCGGGCGAGACCCTGAAAGCGCGCATCGCATCCATCGATCCGACACCCGACGCGATGACCCACTCCGCCATGGTGCGCGTCGTCCTGGAGAACCCCGAGCGTCGGATCAAAAACAACTCGGTTGCCGACGGCGTCGTCGAACTCGAAGCGCCGGAAGTCCTCGCCGTTCCGCGTGCCGCCGTGCTGTGGCCGGGCAAATCGCCGCGCGTCTATGTCGAGAAAGCCGCGGGCGCCTACGAGCTGCGACGCGTGAAGCTCGGCCGCGCCGGCGATGCGATGTGGGAAGTGCTCGATGGATTGAAGGAAGGCGAGCGCGTGGTGCAGTCCGGGAACGTGCTCATCGACGGCCAGGCGCAACTCGACGTGACGCCGTGATCGATGCGCTCATCACGTGGTCGCTGAGGAATCGCTTCCTCGTCGCGTGCGCCACGCTGTTCCTCATCGCGTTCGGCGTCCGTGCGCTCAGGC
>JAYTML010000408.1:0-3822 GCA_043728655.1 Chthoniobacter sp.
GCGCTGGCGGAGACCTATCGCGTGTGGCCGTTCCTCGGTTACGGCACGGACTGGCTGGCGTTTGGGCATCTCGTCATCGCGCTCTTTTTCGTCGGCCCGCTGCGCGATCCGGTGCGCAATGTGTGGATCATCGACGCGGGACTCATCGCCTGCGCCGGCGTCATTCCGCTCGCGCTGATTTGCGGTGAGATCCGGGGCATCCCGTTTTACTGGCGGCTGATCGACTGCTCCTTCGGAGTCATCGGCGCGATGCCGCTCTGGTGGGTGCGGCGGATGATCGCGGAGCTGGAAAGGGCGCGCGCATGAGAGCCGCCTGGCTGCTCGCCCTCGCGCTGACCGCACACGCGGATGCCGCTCCCGCGCGGCTGGGCTACGTGGACCTCACGCCCGGCGCGGTGACGAAGTTCGACGCCCCGCTTTCACCCGCGCAGCAGACGCTCGCGCTGACCGGCGGCAATCCGCGCGTGGCGGCGGCGAAATGCGCGATCATCGTGCCCGAGGGCTTCGATCCCGCGAAGCCGTGGCCGATCTTCATCGAGAATGCGCCGCAGGGTTTCTCCGCCGTCGATGGCGTGGCGGTCTTTGGCAAGCCGGCGGCGGAAGCCGGCTGGATCACGCTCGCCGCCGACGGGCCGGTGCCGGCGAAACTGGAGACGATCCAGTGGTGCGTGGCGATGATCGAGGCGGCGCTCTGCCATCTGGAGAAATCGTGGCCTGGCGCGCGGAACTGGCCGCTCGCAAGCGGCGGCTTTTCCGGCGGTGCGAAACGCTCCGCGTACACCGGCGCGATGCTGATGGAAAACGGCCGCCGCCTCACCGGCCTGTGGATGGGCGGCTGCAATGAGGACCGCGCCACGGACGCGCTCCGCTGGCACAAACCCGGCCCGGCGTTTTTCAACGTGCCCATCTGGCTCAGCAGCGGACTTGTCGATCCCATCGCCACGCCGGTGCAGCACCGCGCAGTCCGAGAGGCGATGCTCGCGGGAGGGTTCGAGAACGTGCGGCTCGAAACGTATGCGGGGACGCATTGGATGGATCCGGCGCAGATCGCCGCGGGCTTGCGGTGGTTCGCCGCGCCCGGCAAGAAGTAGCCCCGCAAGCCATGCCCCACATCCTCGCCCTCGACCAAGGCACCACGAGCTGCCGCGCGATGATCTTCGATGAAAGCGGCGCGGTTCGCGCGGTCGCGCAAAAGGAGTTCCGGCAGATTTTCCCGCAGCCCGGCTGGGTGGAGCACGACGCGGAGGAGATCTGGGCCACGCAATCCGGCGTGGCCGCGGAGGCGCTCGTGCGCGCGGGGCTGGCGGCGCGGGACATCGCCGCAGTGGGCATCACGAATCAGCGCGAGACGACGCTCGTGTGGGACCGCGCGACGGGCGTGCCGATCGCGAACGCCATCGTCTGGCAGGACCGGCGGACGGCGTCGCACTGCGATCAGCTCAAGGCCGGCGGTCACGAGCCGCTCATTGCCGAGCGCTCCGGACTGGTCGTGGACGCCTACTTTTCCGCCACGAAGCTCCGCTGGCTGCTCGATCATGTGCCCGGCGCCCGGGCCCGCGCGGAAAGCGGCGCGCTCGCTTTCGGCACGATCGACTCCTGGCTCGCATGGAAGCTGACCGGCGGCGCGCGCCACGTCACCGACGCCACGAACGCCGCGCGCACGATGCTTTTCAACATCCACACGGGCGCGTGGGACGACGAGCTGCTCGCGCTTTTCGACATCCCGCGCGCCGTGCTGCCGGAGGTCGTCGAGTCGAGCGGCGTCATCGGCGAATGCGCGTGCGTGGTGCCCGGCGTGCCGCTGGCCGGGATGGCGGGGGACCAGCACGCAGCGCTCTTCGGCCAGGCGTGCATGCAGCCGGGCATGGTGAAGAACACGTATGGCACCGGCTGCTTCCTGCTGATGAATACAGGCTCCGCGCCGATGGCCTCGCGCAACCGCCTGCTGACCACGCTGGCCTGGCAGATCGGCGGTCGCGCGACCTACGCGCTGGAGGGGAGCGTCTTCATCGCCGGCGCGGTGGTCCTGTGGCTGCGCGACGGGCTGGGCGTCATCCGCTCCGCGGGCGAGATCGAGGCGCTCGCCGCCAGCGTGCCGGACTCGGGCGGCGTGACCTTTGTGCCGGCCTTCGCCGGGCTCGGCGCGCCGCACTGGGATCCGCACGCGCGCGGCACGATCGGCGGGCTGACGCGCGGCTCGTCCGCCGGGCACATCGCCCGCGCCGCGATCGAGAGCATCGCCTTTCAAACCGCCGACGTCCTCGACGCGATGCGGGCTGACTCGCAGATCGCTGTCCGCGAGCTGCGGGCGGACGGCGGCGCGGCGCGAAACGACCTGCTGCTGCAGTTTCAGGCCGACCTCATCGGCGTGCCCGTCGTGCGCTCGGCGGTCGCCGAGACGACGGCGCTCGGTGCCGCGTATTTTGCGGGGCTCGCCGCGGGTGTGTGGCGGGAGGAAAGCGAGATCGCCGCGCAGTGGCGGGCCGAGCGGATTTTCGAGCCGCGCATGGAGGATTCGCAGCGGGAGGCGCTGACCGGCGGATGGCGGGAGGCTTTGTCCCGCGTAAGGGGTTTCCGGTAGCCAAATCAAAAACCGCCCGGTAGCTTCCGCGCCGCGATTACTTTCCACCCCATGAAAAGCCCCACTCATCTTCTCGTAATTTGCGGTTTAGCCCTGCTGATCACGGCGTCCGGTTGCGTGCAGAATCAGAATCCGCGCTACGTCCGAGGCAGCTACCGCGCGGTGCCGCGCAGCCCGTACATCGGCTCGCCGGAGTGGATCACCTGGGTCGATCACAAGGTGGACACCCGCTACGCGAATGGCAACCGGCCCGACCCCGGCAGCCAGGAGTGGTACGCCATCGTCGATCACGTCGTTTTCTCCGACTTTCAAAAGGACTACTACCGCGGCGTGTATCGCGACCAGTACCGCGAAGACTACCGGCGGAATTTCGGGACAGAGCCCGGCTACGGCAACAGCCGGAACTACGCGTCCAATTACACCGGCCCGGCCCAATTTGACTCCCGGGGCGGCTCCTACCGCAGGGATGGCAAGCGCTACCGGATCGGCACCGTCGAGTGGAAGCGCGCCGTCGATGCCGAGATCCTCAGCGGACGCGTCCCGCCTCCGCCTCCCCGCTCGGACCCGTGGGATACGCCCCTCGTGCCGACTTCCGACCGCTAGTCGCGGAAGACAATCGCGCGCCGGCCGTGCATGAGCACGCGGTCTGCGAGATGCCAGCGCACACTCCGCGAGAGCGCGAGCCGCTCGCAATCTCGCCCCAGCCGCACCAGATCCTGCGGCGTGTGGAAGTGCTCCACGCGGATGACCTCCTGGTCGATGATCGGCCCCGCATCGAGTTCCGCCGTCGCGTAGTGGCACGTCGCGCCGATGAGCTTCACGCCGCGCTCGTATGCGCGCTCGTAGGGATTCGCGCCGACGAATGAAGGCAGGAACGAGTGGTGGATATTCACGAGGCGCCCGTGAAACTCCGCGCACAGCTCGGCCGGGATGATCTGCATGTAGCGCGCGAGCACGATCAGATCGGGCTGGGTCTGGCGGAAAATGCCCGCGATTTCACCGAATGCCGCTTCGCGCCCAGCGGGCGTCACCGGAATCCTGCGAAACTCCAGCCCCTCGCGCTCCACCATCCGGCGCAGGTCGTCGTGATTGGAAATGACGCACGCGATGTCGAATGCCAGCTCGCCCGAGCGCCAGCGCCACAGCAGGTCCGCGAGGCAGTGGCCGAGCTTGCTCACCATCAGCACCACTTTCATCCGGCTCTGCGCCGCGCGGAGCGTCCACTCGGCGTCGAGTTCCGC
>JAYTML010000409.1:0-3576 GCA_043728655.1 Chthoniobacter sp.
GTGCCCCATTTGTTTTTGAATGCCTTCGAGGTGGGGCAGATGCTCCAGCTCCCGGCGAAGAGGTCGATGCCGAGGTCGCGCGCCTTTTTTCCGATCTCGCGGAGCGCGGCGTCCTCGAGCGAGTCGTAGGCATCGAGATCGGAGATGAGGAGCGCGTCGAGCTTCAGAGAGGCCGCGTAGTCGAGCAGTTGCGGGGCTTTCCAGCCCATCGCGCGCACGGCGAAGTTATCCATGCCGAGCTTCGCCTTGTATTTCGCGGCGCCAGTTTCGGCGGCGAAAAGGGGCGCGCGCAGGGTGGCGGCGGCGCCGGTGGCTGCGAGGGATTTGAGGAAGTTGCGGCGGGCGACGGGGAGGGGAGACATGGGCGCGCGGGGATTAGATGAGCGCGCCCCGGTGCGGTCAATCGCATTTGACCCCGGCCTGTCGCGCGTGCGGATGTGCTCGCCTCGCGGCGGCGCGCTGGTTTTGATCATCGCAGAGCAATGCCCCCAATGACCAGACAGCCACGCGATGCCGCGCCCGCGAGTGCCAGGCGGAGCCCAATGACGACCAGCGAATGAACGAGCCTGAATCGAGCGAGACTTGGCTGCAGCCCGAGCGGGGCGAGCGGATCGTCCTGCACGGCAACTGCCGCCTCGGCCGCGCGCCGGAGAACCAGGTGGTCGTGAACGCCTTGAACGCCTCGCGCTTTCACGCGGCCATCCACGCGCAGGACGGGGACGAGTTCTGGCTGCTCGACCTCGACAGCGCGAACGGCACCTTTCTCAACGGGCACCGGCTGCTGCGGCCAGCGCAGTTGCGCGACGGGCATCGCATCATGATCGGCGAGGCCACCTTCGTCTTCCGGCAGATGGTGAAAATGGAGGCCGGGCCGCGGCGGGCGGAGGCGAATGAGGCGACGATCGTCGAGTTCCGCGAGCAGCCGACGTGGCTGCTCATGGCGGATATGCAGGGCTTTTCCGATCTCTGCCGCAATGAGGCGATGCGCGATGTCGCGGTCACGCTCTCGGAGTGGTTTCGCGAAAGCCAGCGGCTCATCGAGCAGCGCGGCGGGCGCATCGGAAAATATCTGGGAGACGGCTTTCTCGCCTACTGGATGCCGTCCAATGGCGGCGCGGCGGAGGTGGCGGAGACGCTGCGCGAACTCCACGGGCGCGACACCGGCGGCGCGCTGAAGTTCCGGTTCGTCGTGCATCACGGAGCGGTGATGTTCGGCGGCGCGGCGACGCTCGGCGAGGAGCGGATGATGGGCCCGGAGGTGAACTTCATTTTCCGACTCGAAAAACTCGCGTCGCGACTCGGCCTGCCCTTCTGCCTCAGCCACGCGGCGCATGAGCGGCTCGCACCGCTCCTGCCCGCGGCGCCTGTCGATGGCGAGCATGAGCTGAAAGGCTCGCCCGGCCGCCACCGCTGCTTCCGGATCGTCTGGCCGCCGGGCTAGCCGGGGATCATCCAGGGAAAGACGTAGGCCTGCAGCAGGACGACGACGCCGACGAGGATCGCGAGGGCCAGGCTGTGCGGGAAAACCGCGCGCAGGATGTCGCCGGCGCGCGGGCTTTCCGCGAGGCCTCCGGTCGCGACGCTGGCGACGACGATGCTTTGTGCATCGATCATCTTTCCCATCACGCCACCGGAGCTGTTCGCCGCGGCAGTGAGGATCGGCGAAAGGTCGAGCTGCTGCGCCGTCACCTGCTGGAGATTGCCAAAGAGCACATTTGAAGAGGTGTCGCTGCCGGTGAGCGCCACGCCGAGCCAGCCGAGCAGCGGCGAGAAAAACGGGAACCACCAGCCGGTGTGTGCGAACGCGAGGCCCATCGTGGTATCCGAGCCGCAGTAGCGCGTGGTGAAGCCGACCGCGAGCATGAGCATGATCGTGACGAGCGAGACGCGCACCCGCCACACCACGCGGGCGTAGGTCCGCACCAGCCCGGCAGGGCGGACTCCGAGCAGCAGTCCCGCGGCGATCCCCGCGAGGATCAGCGCCGAGCCGGTCGCGGCGGCGAGCTCGAATTTGAAGATCGCGTCCTCGGGCTTCGGGAGCGGCACCACCGGCGGCATGCGGATCACCGCCGCGTGCAGCAGCGGCACGGGGAATTTCCACGGCGTGAGTGCGATCAGCCACGCTTTCACCGGCGCGATGCTCCACGTTGCGACGAAAGTGGAAAGCAGGAGCCAGGGCAGCCACGCGCGCAGCGGATGCGCCGCGCCGGATGCTGCCTGCTCCCCGGCAGCCGGCTCGGCCTTTTCCGCGCCTGGCGGTTTCCACACCCGCAGCAGCAGCACCAGCGAGACCATGGAGACGATGGCGCTGGCGAGATCGACCAGCCACGGGCCGTGCAGATTGCTGACGAGAAACTGGGTCGCGCCAAAGCTCGCGCCGCACACGAGGCATGCCGGCCACACCTCGCGCATCCCGCGCCAGCCGACCTGCGCTGCCACCAGCCAGAAGGGCACGATCAGCGAGAAGACAGGCAATTGCCGCCCGACCATGGAGCTGAGCGCGTGCAGATCGAGGCCGGTGACGCTGTGGAGCGTCGTCAGCGGGATTCCGAGAGAGCCAAAGGCGACCGGCGCAGTGTTGCCGATGAGCGCGAGCTTCGCGGCCTCGAGCGGCTTGAAGCCGAGCCCGACGAGCATCGCGCCCGAGATCGCCACCGGCGCGCCGAATCCGGCGCAGCCCTCGATGAACGCGCCGAAGCAGAACGCGATGAGCAACGCCTGAATGCGCCGGTCTGCGGCCAGTCCGGCGATCTGCGTCTTGAGCGCGGCAAACTGCCCCGTCTGGACCGACAGCTCGTAGATGAAGATGGCATTCAGCACGATCCAGCCGATCGGGAAGAGCCCGAATGCCGCCCCGTAGCCGGCGGATGCGAGCGCCATGTCCGCCGGCATCTTGAAAGCAAACACGGCCACCGCCAGCGCGCTCGCCAGCCCTGCCAGCGCGGCCCAGTGCGCCCGCCAGTGCCAAAGGCCGAGCAGGCCGAGCAGCACGACCACGGGGACGGCCGCGATGAGGGTGGAAAGGAAGCCGCTGCCGAGAGGTTCGTAGTTTTGCGGCCAGGTCATGGGTGGGAGGGGAATGACGAATGACGGATGACGAATGCCGAGGGAAGCCCGAATGCCGTCGCCGCGTCGCCGCTCATTCGGGCTTGGTCATTCATTCTTCATTCGTCATTAGTCATCCGTCATTCCCAGCATGTCCCGCGTCCAACGCCTCGAACTCCTAGTCTTCATCGCCACGTTCTTCGCCTTTGCGTACTTTCACCAAGGCGGCGGGTGGAACCAGAACTCCCGCTTTGCCGAGGTCCGCGCGATCGTGGAGCAGGGGCGGTTCGCGATCGACGACTTCCTCATCTACCAGCGCGATGCCGCGAGCGGCGTGCTGCGCCGCATCCCCACGCGCGCGGCCGAGTATGAGATCGGCGGCCGGCATCATCGCCTGGCGTGGGTGGACATGGCGTGGACGCTTTTTCCGATCAATGAAAGCCCCGCCGCCGAAGGCGTGAAGCTCGCGCCGATGATCGAGCTGTGCTCCTCCGGCGACCTCGGCTACGTCCCGCACACCGGCCACTTTCA
>JAYTML010000410.1:0-2178 GCA_043728655.1 Chthoniobacter sp.
GGGTTGACCGCGGGCTCGTTCGGCGTGGGCTTCACGCGGCGATCAGGCTTTTCGACCTCGTCGGTCGGATCGGGTGCCGGCCTTTCCTCGGTCACCGGCGGCGTCGGATGAAAGCCACCCCGCTTCGGCGGCGGGCGCTGGTTCGTGGGTTCGCACGCGCTGAAAATGGCGAGCGTGACTGCAAGGGATGCCGGGACGAGGGTTCGCTTCATATTTGGGCGTGGCTAATACCGAAGGGCTGCGGGGGTGACAATGGAAATTTCCGGGCCGGGTCAGAACGAAAGCCGGACGCCGCCGCTCCCTTTTTCGATGCGTCCGATGACACGGCCCTTGGTCAGCTTCAGCGCCTTTTCGCGATTCGCGGCGGAGACGACGACCGTCATGCCGATGCCCATGTTGAAAACCTGGTACATTTCGGTGCGGTCGATTTTCCCGCCGTCGCCGATGTGCTGGAATATGGCGGGCACTTTCCACGAGCGGGTGTCGATCACGGCATCGGTGGTCTTCGGGAGAATGCGCGGGAGATTGTCGAGCAGGCCGCCGCCGGTGATATGGGCGAGACCTTTGACCATGCCGGCGGGAAGCGAGGCGAGGAGCGGCTGGTAGTTCCTGTGCACGCGCAGCAGCTCGTCGCCGAGTGTCTTGGCGACGCCGGGGAGCTTGCTGGAAAGTGTCAGGCCCATCTGGTCGAAGAGGACTTTGCGGGCGAGCGAGTAGCCGTTTGTGTGCAGCCCGTTTGACGCGAGGCCGATGATGATGTCGCCCGCTTTGATCCGCGAACCGTCGAGCGCCTTCGCCCGGTCCACGACACCGACGATGGTGCCGGCGAGGTCGTATTCTCCACGCTGATACATGCCCGGCATCTGCGCCGTCTCGCCGCCGATGAGCGCGCAGCCGGCTTCCTTGCACGCTTTGGCGAAGCCTTTGATGAGCTGCGTGAAGACCGCCGGCTCCAAGCGCTCGCCGCCGATGTAGTCGAGAAAGAAGAGCGGACGCGCGCCGACGACGGCGATGTCATTCACGCAGTGATTGACCAGGCACTGGCCGACCGTGTCGTGCTTGTCCGCCGCAAACGCGAGCTTCAGCTTCGTCCCCACGCCATCCACGCTGGAGACGAGCACGGGGTCTTTCATCCCCTTGAAATTCGCGCGGAAGAGCCCGCCAAAGCCGCCGATCTTCCCCAGCACCTCCGGCCCGTGGGTGCCTTTGACGAGCGCATGGATGCCGCTCTTCACGCGGTTGCCAAGATCCACATCCACGCCCGCAGCGGCGTAGGCTTTTTTCGATTTCAAAGGGGTGAGTTTGGCAGCCATAGAAAGGGGCGCGAGGCTAACGGCCAGCCCCGCCGGGTCAAGAATCGCTTCCACCCAACACCGGGCTTTTTTCCGCGGTGGATGAATCGCGCCGTTGGCGCTGGCGCGTGCGTTGACGATGCACCTCGGGCGTTGCCCCAGGCTGGGATGAAGGGGACGCCGTTGGCGTCGGGAGCACCCGCGAGCGCCGGATCAGTTTTACGCGCCGGAACAGGCTTGGGATTTTTCGCTGGCATCGGGCGCACGCGGGAACGACCGCCAGAGCGGAACGGGTATCCGTAGAGCGCCAAAGGCGCATCCTCATTCCAGCCTGGGGCGTCGCCCCACGAAACACGCGCCGCCAGCGCCGGCGCTGAAAGCGCGACTCATCTCCCTGCCACAAAGCCCAAAGAGTTTCGATCCTCGTTCCGAAATTGAGGACTTCGGAACGAGGCGCAAAGCCGAGCTCCGCAAAGCGCATCCCACGGCGATTGACAGCGCACCGGCCGGCCACAGACCCTCCGCACGCCCACCCGCCGAACACTACCCCATGGACACCCGCCGCCGCACCCGCCTCTGCCGCGCTGCGCTCCTCGCGCTGGCCTGCACCGCCGTCCTGCACGCGCCCGCCCACGGGCAGATCACCCAGCGATGGCTCACCCAGTGGGGGACTTCGGCGGGCGATTATGGCTACGGCGTGGCGGTGGATGGGGCTGGGAGGACGTGGGTGACGGGCTATACGGGTGGAGCCTTGGGTGGGACGAATGCGGGCAGCCTTGATCTTTTCCTCACGCCGCTGAGCACCACCGGAGTGCTCGGGACGAGCGTGCAGCGCGGCGGCACCCTCACCGACATAGGCTATGCGGCGGCGGTGGTCGGCGGGAGC
>JAYTML010000411.1:0-3903 GCA_043728655.1 Chthoniobacter sp.
GACGCTCGTGCTCGCACCTACTTTGGGCATAGCCGCACCGCGTGTGGAACCGGCATCCCGATGGTGGGTCCGATGGCGATGGCAGGTCACCCTGGAGCACCGTTCGTTGGCGCGAATCCTCCACCACAGGGTCGGGCACCGGCACCGCCGACAACAGCGCAAGCGTGTACGGATGGAGGGGACGCGAGTAGAGCGCATCTGACGGCGCGATCTCCACGATTGCACCCAGATACATCACCGCAACGGTGTCGGAGATGTGGCGGACCACGGCGAGATCGTGGGAGATCAGCAGGTATGTGAGCCCGAGCTGTTGTTGCAGGTCGGCGAGCAGGTTGATCACCTGAGCCTGAATGCTCACGTCGAGCGCGCTGACCGGTTCGTCGCAGACCATGAATTTCGGCTTCACCGCCAGCGCCCGCGCGATGCCGATGCGCTGCCGCTGTCCGCCGCTGAACTCATGCGGGTAGCGCTCCATCATTTCCGGCTTCAGCCCGACCTGCTTCATCAGCTCGGCCACCCGGTCGCGGCGTTCGCCGCGGTTCATGGCGTGGAAGTGGATCTCAAGCGCCTCGCCGACAATCTGGAAAATGGTGTGCCGCGGATTAAGCGACCCAAATGGGTCCTGAAAAATCATCTGCATCTCGCGGCGCAGCGGCCGGAATTCGCCCTCGCTCATCGGCAGGATGTCGCGCCCCTCGAAGAGAATCTGCCCGCTCGTCGGCGGCACCAGCTTGAGGATCGTCTTCCCGATTGTGGACTTGCCGCTCCCGCTTTCGCCCACGAGCCCCACGGTCGTGCCGGGTTCGATGGTGAAGCTGACATCATCCACCGCTTTCACATCATCGACATGCCGGCGGAGGACGCCGCCGGTGACGGGAAACCAAGTGCGCAGATTTTTGACTTCAAGGAGTGGCATGGGGTTTCAGGGGAGAGACAGCAGCGATTTCGTCTTGTCCAAAACAAACGTGTGGATGGTTGCGGAATGTTTGCGCAGCAAATCCGCCCCCGTAGCCGTCGTGCAGTTGCCCACGCGCAAGTCGATGACCTTCGGGGGATGGCCGCGAAGCGCGCTCAGCTGGCGATAGTCGCTGTCTTTCGAGACGATCACGAATCCATGTTTCACGGCGTATTCCCAAATGACGGTGTCTGCGGTTTGCTTCAAGCCGGCATCCCGAACGTGGACGCTGCCGGGAAAGAGATCGGCGAGACGCTGTGGAAGAGAGACGGGCAGATTCTCGTCGAAAAGCAGTTTCACGCCGGCACGTTCATCCAGCGGCGTTCACGATCCGCGGCGAAGGCGAAGCAAGCGCGGATGTCTTCGGCCGTGAGGTCGGGAAATTCAGCGAGCAACTCTTCCTGCGTGGTGCCGCCGGCGAGGTAGTCGAGCACGTCGGTGACCGTGATGCGCAGGCCGCGGATGCACGGCTGGCCGCTTCGTTTGTCCGGCTCGACGGTGATGATTTTCGTGTAGTCCACGGTGGTGAGGGTAGGCGGGTGCTCCTGGGAAGACAAGCGGTGGGCGATCAAACCGCGTGCAGAAATGCGGCGAGGGGGCTCGTGGCCGAGGCGGCGTCGAGGCGCTCGGCGAGGCCGATTTCAAAGGCGTCGCGACCGGCTTCGACGGCGGCTTTGAAGGCCCGCGCCATGCGGGCGGGATCGGCGGCGATGGCGATGGCCGTGTTCACGAGGACGGCGTCCGCGCCCATCTCCAGCGCCTCCGCGGCCTGGCTCGGCGCGCCGATGCCCGCGTCCACAATGACGGGGACGGTGGCCTGCTCGATGATGATCTCGATCTGCGCGCGGGTCTCGATGCCGCGGTTGCTGCCGATGGGCGAGCCGAGCGGCATGACGGTCGCGGTGCCAGCGTCCTGCAGGCGCTTGGCGAGCACGGGGTCGGCATTGATGTAGGGGAGGACGGTGAAACCCTCGCGCACCAGGATCTCCGCCGCTTTCAAGGTCTCGATCGGGTCGGGGAGCAGGTAGCGCGGGTCGGGATGGATTTCAAGTTTCACCCATTTCGGCAGGCCCGCGGCGGCGGCGAGGCGCGCGAGGCGCACGGCTTCCTCGGCGTTCATCGCGCCGCTGGTGTTCGGGAGGAGCAGGTATTTTTCCGGGTCGATGAAGTCGAGGATGTTGGCGAAAGGGTCGCCCTTTCCAGAAAGATCGGCGCGGCGCAGGGCGACGGTGACGATCTCGCAACCGCTGGCGTCGAGCGCGCCGGCCATCGCGGCATTGGAGGAAAACTTCCCCGTGCCGAGAAGCAGGCGGGAGCGGAAATCGCGTCCGGCGATGGTCAGGGTTGCGGATGGGCTCGGCATGTCGGCGCAGACGGTAACAAAGGATGCCCGCGAGACACGCGAAAAGACGGGCGGACTCGGGCTTGCGGAATCGGCGGTCATTCCTAGCTTTGCGTCGTGCGCGAATTCACCTCCTCCTCGCTCGGCCTGTCGGGCTCGCTGCTGATCGCGCATCCGAGCCTGCAGGACCCGAATTTCTGCAAAACGGTGCTCTTTCTCTCGGCGAATGATGCGGAGGAGGGGTCGTTTGGACTGACGCTGAACCGCCCGGCGGGCCGCACGGTGGCTGATCTGCTGCCGGACCGCCCTCTCGGTGCTCTTTCGCGCGTGCCGGTTTTTCTCGGCGGACCGGTGTCCACGGACCAGCTCATTTTCGCGTCCTTTCTGTGGCATCCCGAGACCCAGCGGATCGAGTGCCGGCACCATTTGGTGATCGAGGAGGCCGAGCAGGCGATGGCGGAGGATGCGGCGACGGTGCGCGCTTTTGTGGGCTATGCCGGCTGGAGCAAGGGGCAGCTCGAAAACGAACTGGCGCAGCGCGCGTGGCTCGTCCAGAAGGCCGACCGGGAGGTGCTGGACCTGGAGCGCTGTCCCACGCTCTGGCGCGAGATCACAAGCAGCTTCGGCCCGTGGTTCCAGCTCGTGGCGGAAGCGCCGGACGCGACGGGGAAGAACTAGATTCCCTGAGCGGTGAGGTTCAGGCCACCGGATATTCCCAGCCTTTTCGGTAGTCGCGGCGGAGCAGTTTGTTCGCGGCTTCGTCGCCGATGACCGTCTCCTTCACACCGTCCCACTCGATGCTCCGCCCGAGCTTGAGGCTGAGCATGCCGAGGAGCGCGACGTTCGTGGAGCGGTGGATTTCCTCGATGTCGCTGACGGGCTTCGCGCCGGTCTTGATGGCGTTGAGAAAATCCGCCCACAGTTCCTGGATGTTCTGCGAATCGGGCTCGTGGAGCTGCGGCTCCTCGTGGAGGACCGGGTCTTTGTCGTTCACCGGGTAAAAGGTCCAGCCCTTCTGCCAGCCTTGGTGGAAGATGCCTTTGGTGCCGTAGAAATAGCAGCCGACGTTTTCGCCTTTGTCCGTGCCGTTGCCCGCGAACTGGCGGTGCTCCCACTGCACGGTGAATTTCTCAAACTCGAAAGTGGCGAGCTGGTGGTCGGGGGAGTCGCTGGTTTGTTCGTTGGGCGTGAGGATGACGGGGCCTTTGATGGGGCGGCCGCCGGCGGAGAAGATTTTCTTCGGATATTTCTCGTCCATGATCCACAGCACTTGGTCGAGCCAGTGGATGCCCCAGTCGCCGAGGGTGCCGTTTGCGTAGTCGAGATAGCTGCGGAAGCCGCGCGGGTGGATGCCGCCGCGCCACGCCTGGCTTTTGTCGCGGGGATCGCCGCCATTGTAGGGCCGGAGCGGGGCGGGGCCGCACCACATGTCCCAGTCGAGTTCCTTGGGGACCTCGACTGTGGGGAGCGGTTTGTCTTTGCCGCCGCCGTAGTGGACGAAGCAGCGCACCATGCCGATGTCGCCGACTTTGCCGGAGCGGATGAATTCGCGCCCGCTGACGCAGTGAGGCGAGACGCGCCGGTGCGTGCCGACCTGCACCACGCG
>JAYTML010000412.1:0-4239 GCA_043728655.1 Chthoniobacter sp.
TGCGAGGAGGCGCAATGCCCGAACCGCTGGGAATGCTGGAGCGCGGGCACGGCGACTTTCATGATCGCCGGCGAGCGGTGCACCCGGGCCTGCGGCTTCTGCGCGGTCACGACTGCGAAACCTTTCGCACTCGAAGCCGACGAGCCGGAGCGGGTGGCGCAGGCCGTCACGCGGATGAAGCTCAAGCATGTCGTCGTCACCGCGGTGGCGCGCGACGATCTGCGCGACGGCGGCGCGGAGCATTTCGCGCGGACGATCGAGGCGATCCGCGCCGCGCAGCCGGACATCACCATCGAGGTGCTGACGCCGGACTTTCACGCAAAGGACGAATGCCTGCGCCTGGTCGCCGCGGCGCGCCCGCACATTTTCAACCACAACGTCGAGACCGTGGAGCGCCTCACGCCGCTGGTCCGCTCGCGCGCGAAGTACCGCATCTCGCTCGATGTGCTGCGGCGGATGAAGGCCATCGCGCCCGACATCGTGACCAAGAGCGGCATCATGCTCGGGCTTGGCGAGACGGAGCCGGAGATTTTCCAGACGATGGACGACCTCCGCGAGGTCGGCGTGCAGGTGCTGACGATGGGCCAGTATCTGCGCCCGACGCCGCAGCATCTGCCGGTGCTCGAGTACGTGCATCCCGACACCTTCGCGCTCTACAAAACCGTCGCGGAGAAGAAGGGCTTTGAGCACGTCGCCTCCGGCCCGCTCGTGCGCAGCTCGTATCACGCGGCGGATTTCCAGCCGGTGCGAAAGGTGACTGGTGAGACAGGTGACACGCGCGCACCGGCGCACACCTGACACACGACACCTGCCCCTTGCCCCGTCCATGATCGACCGCACGAATGTCGCCGCGCTGATCCCGTGCTATTTCGAGGAGAAGCGGATTCGCGATGTCGCGGTGCGGGCGCTGGCGCAGCTCGACACGGTGCTGGTGGTCGATGACGGCTCCACGGACGGCACCGAGAGCGCGGCGCGGTCGGCCGGCGTCGAGGTCATCCGGCACGCGGTGAATCAGGGAAAAGGCGCGGCGATCAAGACGGGCCTGCGCGAGCTGAGCGGGCGGGCGGGGATCGAGTATGCGCTCATCCTCGATGGCGACGGGCAGCATCTGCCGGAGGAGATCCCGCGCTTTCTCGAAGCGGCGAACCGCACCCACGCGCCGATGCTCGTCGGTACGCGGATGAGCGACACGCGCACGATGCCCCTGGTGCGGCGCCTGACGAACCGGATCATGTCCGCGCAGATCAGCCGGGTCTGCGGGCAGCGGGTGCCGGATTCGCAGTGCGGCTTTCGCATGATCCAACGCGAGCTTGCGCCCGCGCTCGCGGCGATCGAGACGGTGAAATTCGACTACGAAACCGAGATGCTCGTCGTCGCGTCGCGCCGCGGCGGGCGCATCGAGGCGGTGCCGATCAGCACGATCTACGGGGATGAAAAGAGCAAGATCCACCCGGTGCGGGACACCGTCCGCTTTTGGCAGATGATGGCGCGTTTCAAACGGGAGGCGGCGGAGTCGTCGCGCGGGAGGCCGGCTCCCACGCTGTCTTCCTGAGCCGTATCCATGCAGGTGGAGACGACGGATTTTAAACGCAGAGGCGCAAAGGCGCAGAGTTCGCGGAGGTTTTCGCTTGGCGAATCCGAGTCACCAAATGGGAAGCGCCTCCAATCATCCCGTTGCGCTCTCTGCGCCTCTGCGTTTATCCAAAACCTAACCGCATAGATACGGCTGAGCGGAGGCGAAACGCTAAGCGTAAAAGCGTTCGCGCTTTTTTGGCTGCTGCGGGTCGCAGAGGCGGGCGACGAGGCTGTCCCAGGTCTCGTGGCCGTTGAGGATTCCGATTTCCACGCGGAGGTAATACACGGGCACGTCCACGCTCTCGAACGTCGCGGGAAAGCGGACGCTGTCCTTTTCCGTGGTCACGATGCAGTCGAGGTCGCGCCGGGCGCAGCGGTTTGAAAACTCGCGCAGCTCCTCGTCGGTGAAGCGGTGGTGATCGGCGAAGCGTTTGGTGATCTCCAGCTTTGCGCCGAGGGCGGTGAGCTTTTCCTCAAAGCTCTCCGGGCGCGCGATGCCGGAGATGGCGGCGATGTATTTCCCGGTCAGGAAATCCAGCGGTCGGCGGTCGGCGGTGTCGTAGAGATTCTGGAGATAGAGCGCCTCATGCGTCGTCTCGATGATCTCGGCGGTGCGGTTGTGAAGGCGGAGGCGCTCGATGAGGGCGGCGTTTCCCGCCGCCGGCGACTTGGTGATGAAGATGTAGTTGGCGCGGCGCAGATTCGCGGGCGGTTCGCGGAGCGTGCCGCGGGGGAGGAGGTATTCGTTTCCAAACGGGGCCTGCGCGTCGATGAGGCAGACCTCCAGCCGGTGCTTGAGCGTGAGGTACTGCATGCCGTCGTCGAGGACGAGCGCGTCGCATTTCAGCTCGCGGACGGCGTAGAGCGCGGCACGCACGCGGTCCTTGTCCACGAGCACGATGATGTCGCCGAGCGACTTCGCGAGCATGTAGGGCTCGTCGCCTGCGAAACGGCTGTCCAGCAGCATGCGGGTGCCGTCGTGGACGATGCGTGGCTTGCGGCGCTCCATGCCGAGCCACTTGCGCTGGAGGCGGCGGAAGAGCGGAGGCTTCTTCGATTTGTAGCCGCGGCTGAGGATGGCCACGCGCCGCCCGCGGTCCTGCAAGGTGCGCGCGAATTTTTCAACGACGGGTGTCTTTCCCGTGCCGCCGACGGTGAGATTGCCGATGGAGATGACGAGGCACGCCGGCGAGTGCTCGCGGAGAAAGCGGTGGCGGTACAGCCAGAGCCGCGTCTGTACGCCGCCGCGAAAGAGCCAGCTCAGCACGTAGAGAAACCACCGCAGCAGCGCGGCGCGCTTGCCGTAGCGACGCTCGAGAATGACGTCGATGGCGAACTGCTCGAACGCTTCCAGCCAGCGGCGCATCGCTTAGGAAAGGCGAAAGCGGCCGGTCATGCGAGGACGGTGGTGCCGGTGTTGTCGGCGTTGGTGATCGCGGTGCTGGCGCCGGCGTCGCCGCTGGCGGCGAGCATGGCAGCCGCGATGGCGTCCGCATTTTCCAAAGCGACGCAGCAAATGGTCGAGCCGCTGCCGCTGAGGAAGCCGCCGAGCGCGCCGGCGTGCTCTCCGGCGGCGATGACTTTCGAGAGGAAGGGGATGAGTGCCTTTTCGCGAAAGGGCTGGTGAAGCTGGTCTGCAAAGGCGCCGCGGAGGAGCGCGTAGTTTTGCGAGGCGAATGCCGCCGTGATGCGGCAGGCATTCGCGCAGCTCTGCGCGGCGGCGCGGCGGTCGAGCTCCGAGGGGAGCACCTCGCGCGCGGCGGGGGTGGAGATCTCAAAGCCGGGGATGAGCAGGACGAAGCGCAGCTCCGGTGCGACGTCGAAGCGGGCGACCTCCGGGCCGCCTGCGACGGTAAAGCCGCCGAAGGCCGCGGGCGCGGCATTGTCCGGGTGGCCCTCCAGCTCCGCGCAGAGCGCGAAAAGCTGCCCGCCGGTGAGCGGCCGGCCAGCGAGTTCGTTCAGCCCGTGCAGCAGGCCGAGGCGGACCGTGACGCTGCTGCCCAGCCCGCGGGAGCGCGGGACATCGCCGGCGATCGACCATGCCCAGGGAAAGCGCTCGGCTTTCGACTGCTCGAAGAAAAGCGAAGAGCACTCGGCGGCCATCAGGCTGCCGCCGTCGTCGGCGTCGTTCCGGCTCGCGACGCGGCGCACCGTCACGCGGTTGTAGATTTGCAGGGCCACGCCGAGGCAGTCGTAGCCGGGGCCGAGGTTGGCGGTGGTGGCGGGGACGCGGATGGTGACTTCGTTCATCGGGGCAGTGAGTGTCGCGGCGCGCAGGGCGGCGGGTCAAGCCGGGGCACCGAAGCTGCTAAAACGTGGCGGCACATATGCTCCGCAAAGCACAAGGATACGGTCGCGACGGACTGCCCGGCGGCGGCGCGCCATTTCCCAATCTCCAAGCCTGACCTGCCATGAGCGACAAAGCCCTCGCCAGCTTCCTGAAAGCCGTCTTCGCCCTCGTCCTGCTGCTTGGCGCGGCGGGCGCCTGGTACTTCACGCTGGGGAAAAAGCCGGAGCCCGCGCCCGCCGCGCCGATCGCGGGGGCGGTGCCGGCTGTCACGGGTGGAAAGGCCACGCCCGATCCGACGGCGGAGGCAGCGGCGAAATCGCCTGCCGTCATAGGCGCCGCGACACCGGCGCCCGGCGCTCCGGTGGTGGCGAAAG
>JAYTML010000413.1:0-1810 GCA_043728655.1 Chthoniobacter sp.
GCGCGCGCGATGTTACGCTCCGCACGAAATCTCGAAGTGCATCTGGCGGTGCGTCTTTAACGCGACCCGCGGCGGCACGGTCATCCCTCCCATTTCCACCCCACATCATGAGCGAATCCGCCGTAGTCCCCGCATCCGTCCCACCCTCGAAAAGAGCCACCATCGAGGAGGCCGTCATCCGCATCGCCGGCAACTCGCAGGACGGCATCCAGGCCATCGGCGGCTTCCTCGCCCGCCTCGCGGGCCGCAGCGAGCAGGAGGTGATGACTTTCATGACAATCCCGTCCACGATCTCGGGCGGACCGTCCATTTTCCAAGTCCGCATCGGCTCCGGCGAGGTGCTCAGCGCCGGCGACGACGCCGACGTGCTGCTCTGCTTTTACGACCACAGCTACGCGAACCACATCTCCTCGCTGAAGCCCGGCGGCATCGTCCTCTACGACTCCGACCATGTGAAGCCGAACGAGGAACTGCTCACCACCTATCATCACGTCGGCGTGCCGATTTCGTCGCTCACCGTCGAGGCCATCGGCGGCACCGGGCGCGACAAGGGGAAGAACATCTACGCGCTCGGGCTGCTCGCGAAGATGTTCGACCTGAACGTGCCGAAGCTCACAAAGCTGATCGAGGAGCGCTTTCGCGGCAAAGATCCGACGATCGTGGAAAACGCGCTCGCGTGCTTCAACTCGGGCTACGGCCACCAAGTGCAGGGCCTTTGGGAAACCTTCCAGTTTCACCACGCCGAGCACACCGGGCAGGAGTATGTGGTGATGAGCGGCAATGAGGCTCTCGCCTTCGGGATCATCGCCGCGGGCGTGCGCTTTGGCGCGGGCTACCCGATCACACCGTGGAGCGACATCATGGAACTGCTCCGCCGCGAGCTGCCGAAATACGGCGGCACCTTTGTCCAGACCGAGGATGAGATCGCGGCAATCTCGATGGCGCTCGGCGGCAGCTACGCGGGGCGCGTGGCGGTCACGGGTTCGAGCGGACCTGGCATTTCTTTGAAAACGGAGGCGCTCGGCTGGGCGAGCATGGCCGAGATGCCGGTGGTGATCATCGACGTGCAGCGCGGCGGCCCCTCGACCGGCATGCCGACAAATGTCGAGCAGAGCGACCTGAACATCGCGTGCTTCGGCGGCCACGGGGATTCCCCGCGCGTGGTCCTCGCCCCATCGAGCGTGGAGGACTGCTTCTACACCGCGATCGAGGCGGTGAATATCGCCCGCAAATACTCCACGCCCGTCATCATCCTCAGCGATCAGGGCATTGCCTCGCGCATCGAGGCATTCCCATATCCCGATCTCGAAAAAGTCTGCCAGGACATCTCGCCCGACTTTACCCCCGTGGCCGAGCACAAGCCCTACGACCTCACGTCGCCCGGCGGCATCACACGCCACATCGCCCCCGGCACGCGCGTCGCGAGCGGGAAATATCCCGTCGTCACCGGCCTGGAACACGACGAACTCGGCCACCCGACCGGCAGCGGCAAGCTGCACGCCGAGATGAACGCCAAGCGCCGCAACAAGCTGCGGAAGCTCGGCGAGGAAATCCCGGTGCCGGAGGTTTATGGCTCGCCGGAAGGCCACGTCCTGCTCGTCGGCTGGGGTTCGAGCAAAGGGCCGATTGAGGAAGCCGTGACGCAAGCCCGGAAGCACGGCGAAGCCATCTCCGCGCTGCACCTCAAGCACCTCAACCCGCTCCCGAACGGGCTCGAAAAAATCTTCAGCGGCTTCACCCACGTCGTCGTCGCCGAGCTGAATGACGAGGGGCTCTACGGCTACGGCCAGCTCGCCACCATCCTCCGCGC
>JAYTML010000414.1:0-2359 GCA_043728655.1 Chthoniobacter sp.
CCGGCTGAGGAGGGGGCGGGGCAGGAAAGTTGTTTGACACCCCAAAATGTTGTATTAAACCCGACACATCCCCCAGCCATGACACAAGATGCATTGCTCCAAATGCGGTAGCCTTGAGGATAAAGTCATCGACTCGCGCCTGTCGAAGGACGGTCGTGCGATCCGGCGGCGGCGGGAGTGCGTGGATTGCACGCACCGCTTTACCACCTACGAGGAGATCGAGCGGGCGGACCTGCGAGTGAGCAAACGCGACGGGCGCAGCGAGCCGCTTTCCCGCCAGAAGCTCCTGGGCGGCATGCTCAAGGCCTGCGAAAAG
Source organism: Chthoniobacter sp. (assembly GCA_043728655.1). Lineage (GTDB taxonomy): Bacteria > Verrucomicrobiota > Verrucomicrobiia > Chthoniobacterales > Chthoniobacteraceae > Chthoniobacter. The sequence continues at coordinate 317 of JAYTML010000414.1, forward strand.
CGACCGGTGAGCGTGGAGACGCTGGAGCACGCGGCGGATGAGGTGGTGCGGGAGCTGGAGACCGAGTTTCAGAGGGAAATCCCCTCGCAGGTCATCGGCGCGAAGGTGATGGACAAACTGCACCACCTCGACGAAGTGGCGTATGTCCGTTACGCGTCGGTGTACCGCCACTTTCAGGACATCGGGGAATTTTTGGAGGAAATCCAGTCCCTCGAACGCCGCCCGAAAAAGAGTGTGCTGCAACCGGAGCTATTCAAGTGACAGGGGTCATGTGTCCGGAGGCAGACGGGGTGCCCCGCGCGATTGGCGCGGCTTCCCGAATGTCCGCGTCATCTGTGCATCAGCCTTTTCACCTGACATCTGTCACCCGCCCCACGTCACCCATATGATCTGCCTCAAGGACAATCTCCCGGTGATCCAGCTCGCGACCGGGCAGGCGATCGCTTTTGAGCGGGACTGGCTGGTGCGCTCGCTGGCGCAGGCGGCGGCACGGGCCGGGTACGCGAAGTGGTGGCTGGCCACGCATGTGGCGGAGAGCGTGACGGAATTCCTGCGGGAGCAGCGGGGGACGAATGTGCTGCCGGTGGAGCGCCTGACCGAGGCGGTGCGCTCAGTCCTGCAGGTGATCGGATACGGGGAAATCGGGCAGCATTTCATCCCCGCACCGGCCCGCGTGCAGGTCTCGCTGGTGGAGCTGGCGCGGGAGGCGGGATCCGGCTACGAGCTGGCGTTTTTCGAGATGCTGGCGCGGCGGCTTCAGGAGCTGTGCCGGGAGCCCGGCGGCTATTTCGAGCTGCTGGGACTGGAGCCGTGCGTAAAGCTGCTCCGCTCCAAAAAGTCCTGGAGCCGGGATTGCGATGCGCTCCGCGAGGAGATCGTGACCTTTACCCGCAACCACACCGGCACAGCCGCTGCTCAGAGCGAAATCGCCTTTTCCCTCGCATGACCATTTTTGAAAAGATCGCCACGGGCGAGATCCCGGCGTCCATCGTCATGGAAACGGACGACTTCATCGCCTTTCACGACGTGAACCCACAGGCGCCGGTGCATGTGCTCATCGTGCCGCGGCGACCCATCCCGCGCATCACCGAGGCCCAGCCCGGCGACGCCGGGCTGCTTGGCAGGATGCTCCTCGCCGCACCGGCCATCGCGGCCGAACTGGGCATCGCCGAGAGCGGTTTTCGCGTGGTGATCAATAACGGCTACGACGGCGGCGAATCCGTTCCGCATCTGCACATCCATCTTCTTGGCGGACGTGGCTTGCATTGGCCGCCTGGGTGAGTATCACTCCGCGCCCTATGCTCGATCCGCTTTTCATCCTCCCGCTCGTCTCTGTGCTCGCGATCTATGTCGTTCGGCTGGTGGAGCTGGGGACAAAGCGCGACCTAGTCGCGGGAAAAATCCGCGAGAACCTGACGCTGAGGCTTTTCCTCCTCGCAGGGACGGTCATCTTTGCGGGGTCGATCATCGAGTTCATCTGGGTGCGCCCGAGCCTGCGGTGGGTGCCGTTCATCGCCGGCTGGGTATGCGGCATCGCCTCCTTCGCCATCCGGCGGCAGGCCATCGCCGCGCTGGGCCGCTTTTGGAGCCTGCATGTCGAGATCCGGGAAAACCATGAGTTCGTCCAGAGCGGGCCATTCCGCTGGGTGCGGCACCCCGCCTATTTCTCGATGGTCCTGGAATTGCTCGCACTCGCGCTGATCTGCAACGCGTTTTTCACCCTGATCCTGATTCCTCTCTTTTTCGTCCCCGTCCTCATCATGCGCATCCGCATCGAGGAGGTGGCGCTTGTGGAGAAATTTGGCGACGCCTACCGGAATTTCCAGCGCACCAAGCCCGCCCTGATCCCCTGGAAATGGTAGCCCGTCTCTCACGCTCCGAGCCGCAGGAACGGCGCGTGGTCATCACCGGCATCGGGGTGATCGCCGCGAACGGGCTGACCGTCGAGAAATTCTGGGACACCCTGCGCCGCGGCATCAGCGGCGTGAAGCCGACCACGCGCTACGACGTGAGCAAGCTGCCGGTGAAAGTCTCGGCGGAGAT
>JAYTML010000415.1:0-2392 GCA_043728655.1 Chthoniobacter sp.
AGGTTTCTTGACGGGGGCCTCGGGGAAAGCGCCCAGGATTTCTTGACGGGGATCCGGGGTGACTTGGGGGACCGGGCCGGATGCGTTACGCATAGCGCATTCGCCCGCACTTCAGGTGGCGGGGCCGTCGGGAACCGGCTCCGCTACCGCCCTTTTGTCCGCCTTTGCCGCTGGCGATCCGGGCCGCCGGCTATGCCGGCGGATACCAGACGTAGAGCATGAGATAGACGAGGACTCCGGTGACGGAGACGTAGAGCCAGATGGGAAAGGTGATCTTTGCCATGCGGCGGTGTTTGTCATACCGGGCGCGGAAGGCCGGAATGATGGTGAGGAGCACGAGCGGCAGCGTGAGCGCGGCGAGCGGGATATGCGTCCAGAGGATGAAAAGATAGACGGTCTTTGGCCAGCCGGGATGGGTGAAGCGGGTGACGAGGCCTTCCTTGAGCGCGTGATAGGTGAGGTAGCTGGCGAGGAATAGCGTGGACGTAAGCAGCGCGCAGAGCATCGCGACGATGTGGGCCTGCTTCATCTCGTTCTTGATGAAAATGATACCCGCGATGATGAAAAGCGTGCTCAGCGCATTGAGGCTGGCATTGAGAAGCGGGAGGTCGGAGACGGTCATGGCTTTTCCTCCAGCAGTTTGCGGATGTCGCGGATGAGATCGCGCACGCCCTTTTCGTCGGTGCCTTCGTAGAAGCCGCGGATCGTGCCGGAACGATCGACGAGGATGAGGCGCGTGCTGTGCGTGATCTGCTCGCCGGGGCTCGCCGGCTCGGCGATGGGGAGTTTGAAGCCGTCGCGCGCGAGGCTGAAGATGTCCGCTTTCACGCCCGTCAGAAAGAGCCAGCGCTCGCCCGCCTCGAAGCGTGCGGCGTAGAGCTTCAGGACATCGGTCGTGTCTTTCTCCGGGTCCGTGGAGATCGAGACGAGGCGCAGGTCGGCCTCGGCGCGGAGTTCTTTCTGCACGCTGCTCAGGCGGCTGGAGAGCATCGGGCACGGGCCGGGGCAGGTGGTGTAGAAAAAGTCCGCGACCCACACTTTCCCCGCGAGATCGGCGATCTGTGTGGTCTGTCCGCCGCGCTCGGTGAGCGTGAAGTCGGGGACGGTCCAGTATTTTTGCAGGACGGCGGGCGCGGCCGGCGGCTGCATCATCTCAAAGGCTTCCCCGTCCTTTTTGCACCCGACGACGGATGCCGCGATGACGGCGAGCAGGAAAGCGAAGCGCAGGCTGACGGGTGGGCGAGTCATGCGGGCGGCGACTTGCGGCACTCAGCTCTTGGTGAAGATCATCAGCCCGAGAATCAGCGGGAGGTAGAAGATCGAGGTAAAGAAGAGCAGCCGCGCGGTCGGGCGCGAGCGCTCGAAAAGGAAGCGCAGGGCAAAGACGAGCATCACGCAGTCGAGGAGCAGCGCGAAGACAAGGTAAACGCTGTTGTTCTGCCCGGCGAAAAACGGGATCGTCGTGATGATCAGGAGCGCGAGCGTGTAAAGCAGGCTCTGCATCGCAGTGGCTGCGCCGCTGATGTCGTCGCGCAGAATCATGACGAAGCCGGCCTGCGCGTACTCGTCGCGATACATCCACGCGATGGCGAGGAAGTGAGGCATCTGCCAGGTGAAAAGGATGCCAAATAGCACCCATGCACCGAGATCGAATGACGGATGCACCGCCGTCCATCCGATGACCGGTGGAATCGCCCCGGAGACAGCACCGACGATCGTGCAAAGCGAAGTGCGGCGTTTGAGCGGAGTGTAAAAGGCGATGTAGGTGACGATCGTGGCGAGGGCGAGCGAGGCCGCCATGGTGTTCGTGGTGAGCCACAGCCATGCGACGCCCGCCGTGCCGAGCGCGACGCCGAGAATGAGTGCGGTCGCCGGCTTCATCCGGCCCGCGGGGAGCGGGCGGTTGCGGGTGCGCTCCATGAGGCGATCGACGTTGGTTTCGATCCGCTGATTCAGGACCCCGGCGGCGGCGGCGGCGAGGGTGGTGCCCCCGATGGCGTGAAAGAGCTGGAGCCAGTCGAGCCCGGAGTCCGACGCCATGCAGAAACCGACGAAGGTGGTAATAATGACGAGCAGGCTGAGGCGCGCCTTCGTCAGCGTCATCAGGTCGGTCAGCAGGCCGGGCTCGGCGAGATCGCGCGGATCCTCGATCGCGACAGCGACATCGGGCGCGGTGCGGCTCACGCGCGCGCCTCCTCGGGAAGCGGTTTTGCCGCGGTGAGCGCGGAGTCTTTCACAAAACGGCCCGCGCGAACGGCGAGGAGCACGCTCAGCGCGAGGATGGCGGCGCCATTGATGACGTGGATCGTGGTGAGCGTGACGGGCTTCGCGTGCAAAATGACGGCGACGCCGAGCGATAGCTGCACAAGCAGCAGCCCCAGCAGTCCCGCAG
>JAYTML010000416.1:0-10092 GCA_043728655.1 Chthoniobacter sp.
GAGTTTCTTCTGCTCGATGGCGAACCGCCCGAGCGCCTCAAACACGCAGCCGACGAGCCAGCCAGCCGAGCGATGCTGAGGCTGACAGGTGCGCTGCAAAAAGCCGAAGACATCACGACTCTCCGCGTCGTCACGCGGGCGTGGGGAACTTCGTCCGTGGTCCGGGAGACCGCCGGAGAAGAAGGCGGTACCTCAGCGGATGCGCCTGTCGAAGCCAGCGCAGGCGAGGAAGAGTTCCGGCGATTCTCCGCCTTCGCCAACGACCGCCGGGTGACCGCGAACCGCGGCCTGCTCCCCGGCACTTACGCCACGACAGCGGCCGATGCCGCTCACGTCGCGACAGGCAGCCAGGCCGTGGCGCGTTACGCGCTGCCAAATCCCACGCCGGCGATCCACCGTTTCACCATCCAGCCACCCGCAGGCACTCAACTCCAGCGAGGGATCGCACAACCCGCCTATGGACAACCCGGCGGCGGCGTGGAAGTGATCTTCACAGCGGGCTCGCCGGATCAGACCGTGGCGCTTCCGCCCGACATCATCCCGCCATGAGCGTATCAACGAAGCTGCCCGAGCCGTGGAGCACTTTCCTGCTGACCCAGCCGGAAAGCGGGATGGGCTATCAGCGCGTGGATGTTTGGCTGGACGGAGATCGCGAGCTGCGGGACGTGGTCGTGCTCAACGCGGAGACGATCGAACTGCCGGAGGAATATGCGGGTGCCGCGATCAGGGACCTCCGACTGCACCTTCCGCGGTGACTCTCCGAGGCGGGCTAGGAAAGCGATTGGGTAATGACCGGGCTGCGCAAGGCGCGGAGGACCGGGCCAAATAGGTCACGCCGCGCTCTCCCGCCGACTCACACCACCGCGCTCGGTGTGGCGGTGTGGCGGGAGGTGCGGACGGGGGTGACTTTGACGACGTTCTCCGGGTCGTGGTCGAGGAGCTGGAGCCAGTCTTCGGTGAGGTCGTCGGGCGGGAAGATGTCGTTTTCCAAATACTCCGCGTCGAGCGAGGCGCGGAGGTCGTCCATGCTGATGCCCTCCTCCTGCGCGCTGGCGATGGCGCGCTTGATGGCGAGCCCTTTCGCGCGCTCGACGATGCTGGCGATGATCGCGCCGCTGACGAGGTCGCCGCGGTAAAGCGTGTCCTTTTTCCCACTGCGCAGCGTGATCGAGAGGAAGCGGTTTTCGTCGCGGTGCGAAAACTGGAGGTCGATGAGCTTGTCGATGACCTGCGTGATGGCGGCGGGGATGCTGCCGGCCTCGCGGACGAGCGCGGGATCATACGGCAGGTTTTCCGCGAGGTAGATGCGGTAGATGTCGCGCGCGCCGTCCTTCGTCGGGCGGTGGACTTTGATTTTGCGGTCGATACGGCCGGGGCGGAGGATGGCGGGGTCGATGAGATCGGCGCGGTTTGAGGCGAGGATGATGACGACTTCGGCGAGCGATTCGATGCCGTCCATCTCGGTGCAAAACATCGGGACGAGCGTGCTGAGGATGTTCGAGTGGCGGGAGGCGCGGCGCGTGCCGAGGATGCTCTCGGCTTCGTCGATGAAAAGGAACGGGAGGAATCCCTCGCGGCGTTTCTCCCGCGCGGTGGCGAAGATTTCGCGCACCATGCGTTCGCTTTCGCCGACCCACATGTTGAGAATTTCCGGTCCTTTGATGTGCATGAAATACTCGCGCATCTCGCTGCCGGTCTGCGCCTGGAGCTGTTGCGTGAGATTGTAGGCGGTGGCTTTGCCGATGAGCGTCTTGCCGCAGCCGGGCGGGCCGTGGAGGAGGAAACCCTTCGGCGTGCTGTGCTGGAAACGGCGGAACAGGTCGGGATGCAGCAGCGGCAGCTCGATGGCGTCGCGGATCGCCGCGAGCGCCTCCTCCTGGCCGCCCACTTTTTTCCACGGCAGCTCGGGCACGGAGTCGAGGTAGTACTCGTCGGCGTGCGGGCGGGCGAGGACCTCGATGGCGATCTTGTAGTTCGGGTCGGTGCGCACCTCGTCGCCGACCTTGAGCTTTTCCTTCATCAGCAAATCGCCGCGCTGGAGTACGAGCGACTGCATCCCGTGCTCGGTACCGACGCGTAGGCGATCCGGCCCCAGGACTTCCGCGATCTTCACCACCGGCCCGCTCTTTTCAAAGCCGAGGTCGCCGACGATGACGTAGGCCTCATTCACCAGTACGCGCGTGCCGCGGCGCAGCGCGTCCATGCTGACGCGCGGGTCGATGTTGCAGTAGTAGTCCGCGCCGCCGACCACGATCTGCGCGGTCTCGCGGTTCGCCGCGCTGAGGAAGGTGCCGATGCGGTTCGCGGGCGAGGTCACCTTCTTGATGATCGCGTCCATCTTCTCGATCGTCTGCCGCGCCTCGCCGACCATGTCCTCCTGCTCGGCGAATTCCATCCGCAGGTCGAGCAGTTCGCCGCGCACGATGTCGCCTGGCGGCAGCGAGGCGATGACCCGGTCGAGGCGGTCGAGCGGCGTGAGGTGTTCGTCCGGTGCGTTGAGGTCGAAAGCGTCGTCGTCCATCGGTGCGGAGTTTTTGCACGATACGCCTCGCGCGCCGCACCGCAAATCGCCGGGCTACGCCGTCGTCGCGGGCTGCACGCCGGCCTGCAGGAGAAACTCGCGGACGGCGCCTTCGAGCGTGGTGAAGACGGCGGCGGCGTGCGCGCGTTTGCAGCGCTCGGCGTGGCGGGTGTGGTCGGGGAGGGCGTCATTCCAGAGCCCGACGAAAATCCGGGTGTCCGCCCCGAGCCGCTCGCTGAGCCGCCCGCAGAGATGATGCGCGGAGCGGACCGACGCCGGTGGAAGCGAGGAAATGCAAATCAGCTTTGGCCGCATCTCGGCGCCCTTTTCGACCATCTCCCCGGCGAGCGCCTTGCTGGTGACGAACTCGGCTTTCACGCCCTCCATCGAGAGGAGTTGCGTGAGCATGAAGGCGCACAGTTCGTCGCTTTCATTGCTCGCGGGCAGGCAGAGGACGGCCGCGCTTTCACCGCCGGGTGCGGCCACCTCGCCCAGATCCTCGAGCACGTCGCGCAGCACGCCCATCAGCTCGCGGCGGGTCGCTTCGCTCACGTTGCCGGCGCGTACCTCGGCGTCCACGAGCCGGAGCGCGGGGATGACGACCTCGTCGTACGTTTTCGCGAGGGAGTTCTTCGCGCGGTAGCCGTCGCAGAGGTTGGAGAGTTCTTCGGCATCGAGCGCGAGCAGGCGCTGGAAAAAGCGGTCGGACACGGCGATGGGCGGCTTGTCGCCGAGGAGCACATCGAGGAAGACAAAATCCGGCAGATACTTTCCCACGACGGCGATGCAGACCGTGAGCGGCGTGGCCAGGAGCAGGCCCACACCGCCCCAAAGCCAGCTCCAAAAGACGGCCGAGACGATGATCGCCATGCTCGAAAGGCCGGTGCTGGAACCGTAAAGCCACGGCTCGATGACGTTGTTCGAGATCAGCTCCACGACCACGAAAAGCGCGAGCGTCAGCACCGGTGCGGTCCACGTCGTCGAAACGGCGAGCGACAGCGCGAGCGGAAACGCGGCGGCGATCCATGCGCCGATGTACGGGACGAAACGCAGGAGCGTGGCGAGCAGGCCCCAAAGCACGGCGTTCGGGATGCCGATGAACCAGAGGCCGAGCCCGATGGGGATGCCGTAGGTCACATTCACGACGCACTGCGCGACGAGGTAGCGGCTGACGCGCGCGCCGGCGTCGTCGAGCGCCTGAGTGGTGACGTGGAGGCGCCCGCGCCCGACGAGGTGGATGAAGCGGTCGCGCAGATCCTCGCGCTCCAGCAGCATGAAGATGACGAACACGATGACGATGGCCGCGGTGCCGAGCGGGCCGGCCACTGGCGCGACGACGGACCGGATCGTCTCCACGGCGCTGAGCGGCGTATAGACGACCTCGACGGGCACCGGCCGGTCAGCCGGCGTCTCGATGGGTGCCGCCGGCGCGGCCGGCGCGGCAACCGGCGCGTCGGTTTTCGTGAGTTCCGCGCTCAGGTCCCGCAGCGTCTTGGTGGCGCGGTTCAGCGGGCTGTCGCCCGACGTTTTCAGCGAGACGATTTTCGCGTGCAGATTCGCCTCGTACTGCGGCAGCTCATTGGCGAGGTCGATGATCTGCCCGGCGACGACGTAGCCGACGCCGCCGATGACCGAGAACGCAAGGCTGACCGCCACGATGACCGACGGCACGCGCCCCAGCCGCCAGCGCTCCAGCCTCCGGATGAGTGGCGCGAGCAAGAAGCTGATCAGCACCGCAAGGGCGAGCGGCAGAAAGAAGTCCTGCGCAAAATAAAGCGCCGCGACCACCGCGACCACGGTGACCAAGGGAAGCTTCCTGACGGAAAAGGCCGGGGGAAAAGCGATCGGTGGAGGTGTCACTCGTATGTTTCGCGTGCGGGCCGCGCATCGCGCCTATGGACCGCGCCAAAAGAAAGCCCGGGCGCGGCCGAAACCGCGCCCGGGCGAAAAATCCGCGCCGCGACAGGCGCTCAGGCTTACTTCTTCTTGGTGGACTCCTTCTCGGCTTTGTCGCCGTCAGTCACATGGCCCTTCACGATGGCGAGGTAGTTTGTCGCAAACTGTTTTAGCGCTGGATCGGTCGCGGATTTTGCCGCGCTCTCGAAATCCCGCTCCACGCCTTTCGCCTCTTTCAGGATTTCGCGAAAGAAGAGTTTGTCGAAGCCGTCGCCTTTCGCCTTCTTCACGCGTTCCGCGCTGCCTTTGTCGCCCCCCGAGAGTTCCGCAGGCATCATCTCCCCCTTCTCCTTGGCGATCACGCCGAGTTCTTCCCATCCTTTGAGCAATTCCTTGTTGACCTGCTCCGCGAATTTTTTGGTGGCCTCGCTGTTGCCGTTTGTCTTCGCCGAGCTTGCGAGCTGCATCTCGAAATAGAACGACTTGGAGACATCCTTGATGAACTTCTTGTCGCCTGCGGAAAGCGGCTTCGGTTTCTCCGCCGGAGCCGTGGTCGCCGGGGCCGCGGGTGCGGCTTCCTGCGCGATGGATGGGGCGCCCGTCAGCGCGAGGAGCGCGACGGCGGCGAGAGATGTGCGGGCAGCTGTCAGGATGGTATTCATGGATTGGGAGGGCGTGGTTTGGTGAGGGTGTTGGACCACAATCACTCATCGGCGGCAAGCGGCGATTCGGCCCTCTCCCGGCGGCAGCCGCGCAGCGCGGGATTGCTTCCGCGTCCCCTCCCCGACATGACTGCGCGCCACCGTGAAGAAATCGCTTTCCCTCCTGACCTGGCTGCTCGTCGCGCTGCTCGGCGCATTCGCCTATTTCACGATCGCCACGCAGCGCGGCGAACCCCTGAACTCGGCCTACATCCTCATCGCCGCGCTCTGCACTTACGCGATCGGCTACCGCTTTTATTCAAAGTGGATCGCCGCCCGCGTCCTCGCGCTGGATGACCGGCGCGCGACGCCCTGCGAGGTCCACGAAGACGGCAAGGACTACGTGAAGACGAACAAATGGATCGTCTTCGGGCACCACTTCGCGGCCATCAGCGGGCCGGGGCCGCTCGTCGGCCCGGTGCTCGCGGCGCAGTTCGGCTACCTGCCGGGCACGCTGTGGATCCTCATCGGCGTCGTCCTCGGCGGCGCGGTGCAGGACTTCGTCATCCTTTTCGCCTCGATGCGGCGCGATGGGAAATCGCTCGCGCAGATGGTGAGGGAGGAGCTGAACTCCGCCGCCGGCGTCATCGGCACGATCGCGATCCTCTCGATCATGATCATCCTCCTCGCGGTGCTCGCGCTCGTGGTGGTGAACGTGCTCGCCGAAAGCCCGTGGGGCGTTTTCACCGTCGGCGCCACCATCCCCATCGCCCTGCTCATGGGCGGCTACCTGCGCTTTGTCCGGGTGGGGAAAGTGCTCGAGGCATCCGTCTTCGGCGTCACCTTCATGCTGCTCGCGGTGTGGGGCGGGCAGTGGGTTTCGGAGCATGAGACACTGCGCGCCATTTTCAAACAGGACGCCGGCTTTCTCGCCTGGGCGATCATCATCTACGGGTTTGCCGCGAGCGTCCTGCCGGTCTGGCTGCTGCTCGCGCCGCGGGATTACCTCAGCACTTTCATGAAGCTCGGCACGATCATCGCGCTCGCGCTCGGCACGCTGCTCGTGCTGCCGGTTTTGAAAATGCCCGCGCTCACTCCGTTCATCGACGGCTCCGGGCCGGTCGTGCCGGGCAAGCTGTTCCCCTTCTGCTTCATCACCATCGCCTGCGGCGCGATCAGCGGTTTTCACACGCTCATCGCCAGCGGCATCACGCCGAAGATCATCACCCGCGAAAGCACCGCGCGCTCCGTGGGCTACGGGGCGATGTGCCTCGAATCACTCGTCGCCATCATGGCCATGATCGCCGCCTGCACGCTCGATCCCGGCGTGTATCTCGCCATCAATATCAAGGGCGACCCCGCCGCCGTGGTGGAGAAAGTGAACGCGCTCGGCTTCGCAGTCACCGGCGCGCAGATGTCCGACCTCGCCGCGCAGGTGCATGAGGAGACGCTCGTCGGCCGCACCGGCGGAGGCGCCACGCTCGCCGTGGGCATGGCTGCGCTTTTCGCCCGGCTCGTCGGCGGGAGCTGGATGGGCGTGTGGTACCACTTTGCGGTCATGTTCGAGGCGCTCTTCATCCTCACCACGCTCGACGCCGGCACACGCGTGGGGCGCTACCTCCTCCAGGACGCGCTCGGCCATGTCTGGAAGCCGCTCGGCGACACGCGCAACCTCGCCGCGGGCATCGCCGCCAGCGCCGCGATCGCCGGACTGTGGGGCTACTTTCTCATCACCGCCGTGCATGACCCAGACGGCGGCATCAAGGCGCTCTGGCCCATCTTCGGCATCGCCAATCAGCTCCTCGCCAGCATCGCACTCTGCCTCGCCACGACCATCATTTTGAAAACGCAACTGCGAGACCGGCGCCACCCGGCGCTCGTCCTCGTCACGCTCCTTCCGCTCACCTGGCTGCTCGCCGTCACCGGGACGGCGAGCGTCCAGAAAATCTCCCATCCCAGCCCGGCCATCGGCTTCCTGGCAAAGGCGGAGCAGATCAGACAGCAGGCGCTGCCCGCCGCCGAGAAAGCCGCCGACGCCGCCAGCGCCGCCGCGCTCGACGCGGTCCGCGCGGAAAACAGCCTCGTCAAATCCGGGGCCGACCCCGCAATGGTCGCGGCGGCGAAGCAGGCCACCGCACTCGCGCAGAAAAAGAGCGGCACGGCTGTGAAAGCCGCCCTCGCCACCGCCAAGCAGCTCCAGAACCAGTATCTCGACGCCATGGTCACGGCCGCGTTTCTCGGGCTCGTCGTCTGCATCGTCGGCATCAGCGTGTGGGAATGGGCGCGGCTGATCCGCGGCACCCGGCCGCCGGTGCTGCGCGAGACGGAGCCCGTCTGGCTGCCAGCGGAAGCGCTCGCCGCGGAGCGTCCGCTCCCGATCGCCGGATTCGCCGCCCTCGGCTTCACGCTGCTCAAGGAACTCTCCGGCGAAGCAGCCATAGAGCGCGAGCGCGCCATCGTCGCCTGCGAGTGTGCGCAGTCGCCGGAGACGAAGCCGGCCGCGCGCCGAAACGTCTTCCTCAGCGCCACCGAGCGGCGTTTCAAAGGCATCAACCGCTGCTGCTAGGCAGGCGCGCCGCCGCTGCGTCCGCCCACCAGCCCCGCTCCGCCGCCAAACAGCCCGGCAACCGCCTTTTCGCGAAAGGCGAAGATCCTGGCCAGCGTCGGCGCGACGAGAAAGGGGTGCGCGAGGTTTCCCAACCAGCCAAACGGCAGGACGTAATGCACCACATCGCGGACCTCCGTGCACCCGTCCGCGCGCTCGGCGAAAGCGTGCTCATGATGCCAGATGGAATACGGACCGACACGCTGCTCATCGACGAACGAGCGCGGACCATCCACATGGGTGATCTCCGTCAGCCACGTCACCGGGATGCCGGCCAGCGGTCGCACGCGGTACTGGATCATCATCCCGGGATAAATCTTCGGCGGCAGCTCGCTGAGCACCTGGAAACAGAGTTCCGGCGGCGTGATTTTCGCGAGGTTCCGGGGGTTGGAAAAGAAGGCCCAGCATTCCTCGACGGAAGCGGAAACCACCTGGGTTTTGCGAAGGACATGAACGGGCACAGCGGGAATACGCCGCAGCGCCCCGCGCGGATTCCGGGACGCCGGGAGATTGATTGACACCCCTTGGTCGCGCTCTATTTTCGCCCCCACTGAAAACGGGGGGCTGACAGGTCATTTCCCCACTTTCACAACCGCACTTTTCCCGCCGCCCACAGCCCATCGGTATGTCCCAAAAAATTCTGGTCATCGACGACAGCCTTGCCGCCTCGAAACTCACCGAGACGGTCATCGCGCAGAATTTTCACAACATCGACGTGCTCGTCGCGCAGCGCGGAGCGGAAGCCTTCGAGCGCTTCCACCTCGCCCAGCCTGATCTGATCCTGCTGGATGAAACCATGCCCGACATGGACGCCGAGGCCATCTGCTACCGGCTGCTGAATGACCCCGCGACGGCCAAGGTGCCCATCGTGCTCATGGCCACCAATGGCAGCGGCGACAGCATCGGGGAGCGCTACACAAATGTGGTCAGGGTGCTGGCCAAGCCCGTCACGCCGGACGCGCTGCTGGAGGTCGTCGGAGCGACGCTCGCCAAGGCCAAGCCCGGCGCGAATCCCGCGCGGCAGCTCCTTTTCCACGATCCCTCGCGCACGGTCTTCAGCGGTCACACCGCGTTTTTCTCGCTGCGCGCCGCGCTGCAAATGGCCTACGGCGACCGGCTCACCGGCGTGCTCCGCTTTTTCCTGAACCGCAATCCCATCGAGCTGTTCGTCAACAAGGGGCGCTTCCTTTTCGCGACGACGCGGAATGTGCAGCTCTACTGCCGCGAGTCGCCGGCGATCCTCTCGGCGACAGGCCTCGGGCTCATCATGGAAGGCCAGGTCAACCAGGCCGCGACCGGCTGCCCGCTCTTCCTCTTCCTGTCCTCGCGCAACGGCTTCCCGCACGACGACGTGGTGCAGATCGTCCGCGACCACGGCATGCGCGTCTTTTCGAACCTGTGGACGGCCGGGCGCGTGAACTTCGAGTTCGAGGAGCTGGCGCAGTTTCCCGAGTACGCAAAAAACTTCCCGCCCGGCGCCGAGGACCCCGACAACTGGGTGCTCGGCAGCCTCCGCCATGTGCGCTACGACAGCCTCATGGGCACGCAGCGGCCGGACCCGAACGGCAGCCCGGCCTACACGCGCAAGGGCTACGAGCTGGTGCAGAAGCTGAAGCTCAACGACGTGGAGGCGCGTTTCGCGACGGCGATCAATGGCGCCGAGTCGCTCCAGTCCATCGCCAAACGGATCGGCATCCCGCTCAACGACGCGCTCCTGATCGTCTTCCGTTTCGCGGCGCTCGACATCATCGACTACTGGTCGTCAAACGTCCTCGCCCTCCCCACGGGCGGCGCAGCGGCGTAGGTGCGGCGGTTTGCCGCCGCAGGTCTCCGCCGATGGAGAATCCGGCAGGCGGCTAGGAGCGATCCGAGGCGAAATGCCTGGACCGGAGCGGGCAGTTGAAGTCCGCCATATACACGCAGAGCAGCGGGTCGTGGCACTTCGCCCGGAAACGGAATGGAAGGAACATTTTGAGGAACGTCGTCATAATGGGATTGGGCTGTTCACCCGGACGAGGCAGTTGCACTTCGGCTTTCGCTCCAGTGGTCAGCCGAAACCGGGCTTACTACCTCTAAGCCGCATGCGTGCCACGGAGCAGGCATTCACAGTATTGCGAGGCCCCGCCCCCCGCCGGGAAGCCCTACCCAGGCCCACGCACGAAGCACTCCGCGCCGAGGTACCTCTCGCAAAGTCCGCCAACAGCCTGGGCCGCAGCTTCCACGCTGACGGCGCGGCCGCTTTCCCTCTCGATGCTGGTCATCTCCACCCCGGCGATGCCGCAGGGCGTGATCGCGCGGTAAGGCGCGAGATCGCCGCAGACGTTCAGTGCGAAGCCGTGCAGGCTGATCCAGCGGCGGACGCCGATGCCGATGGATGCGATCTTTTTCTCCCCCACCCAGACGCCCGTGAGCCCCTCGCGCCGCGTGGC
>JAYTML010000417.1:0-6540 GCA_043728655.1 Chthoniobacter sp.
CTACGCCGGCATCCAGCGCTGGGGCGTCAGCGTCTTCGATTTCAAAATGCCCAACGTGGACTCCTCCACGCCCGTCCTTCACGTCGATTTCGTCGGCTACGCCCGCATCCCCGGCCTCCGCGAGCCCGAGGAGAAAACCCCCGCTCCGCGCGCCACGGATGAGCCGATCCAAACGCGCGAGCCGCCGCGATCAACGCCAAAGCCGCCCGCGAGGCACCCGAAAAAGAGCAGTTAGGTATCCGGAGGATGAGAAGCGAGGCATCTGGGTCCGAGCCTACCTATTCCGACCGGCGGGTTTCGCGGGTTCTGCGGAAAAACTCGGCTGAAACCCGCGCTCCAGCGCCTGTGCCCACACGAGCAGATGCGGTCCCGTCGGCGCCTCGCCGACGAATTCGTGCGGGCCAGCCGCGAGCATGACCTTCCCCGTGTATCGCTTTCCGTCGAGCATCCCGGCTGCCGGGCCGTGAGGCGTGATGATCACGTACGGCGCAGGGATCTCGATATCGAATTTTGCGCGGCCGCTGACCGGATCAAGATCCAGATGCTGGCCCGCGATGCGCATCTTTCGCGCGAATGGCAGGTAGTTCGCCATGACGAATGCCCGGTCCTTTCCCAGCAGCCGTTCATCCGATGCCACGCAAGTCCTGGTGCTGATGAGCCGCTCGACGATGTCGTCCGCGATCAACCCTCTCTCCATGCGGGTCCGCGTGACGTTTTCCAAAACGAAATGAAACGGACGCTGCCGGAAGATCGCGCCCGATTTTGCATCCATCACGTAATCGCCGCGGTCGGTGAACCGCAGCACGTCCGAAAGCAATTCGATCTGGCCGCCAGTCTGCGATTTCGGCCGCACGATCTGGATCGTCGCGGCGATCTCCGCCAGCGCGAGCGCGAGCGGCAGGGCGAAGCGCGGCAGACGCGGAAACAATCCCCGCATCCAGTCGGCCAGCGCGAGCACTCCGGGTGCGAGCAGGATCACGAACAGCGGAATGACCGGCGGATAATCCTGGCTCGTAATCATCGGCCAGTAGCTGTGGAGCAGCGTGATGTAGAAACCGCCGGCGAGCAGTACCAGCACACGCCGCGCGGCCACTGCGCGATCCGCCGTGCCTCGGAAAATGAAGTGCGCCGCCATGAGGAGAAACGGCAGCGTCGCGGGAAACCAAAACAGCCGCGAGGCGATGCCCCGGCTGTGTCCTTCGGACGGCATGATATTGTGGCCGATGACCCCGTAGTAAAGTTCACCGACGGCATGCCGGGCGGCGAAATACCCCACGATCGAGACCGGCACGATCAGCATGCCCGCCAGTCCCCCGCCGATTCCGCCGAGGACCGCGCCCGCCCGCAGCGCGCCGCCATTCCTGCGCCAAAGAACCAGCGCACTGAGCCCCGCGCAGAGCAGCGCCAGCGCGAGCAGCGTCGTCTTCATCGACACGCCGAATGTCGCCCCCAGCATCAGTCCCGCACAAAACATTCGCCACACCCCGGGCCGGCCGCAGACCACCACGGCCACTGTGCCAAGCCACATCGCCGTCCACAGAACGTCGGTGCGAAACTCGACCGTTTTCAAAAAGAAAAACGGCGCGTACCCGGTGAAGACCGCCGCCCATAGACCGGCGCGCAGCGAGAAAATTCGCGCGCCGATTTTCACGACGAAAAACAGCGTCGCCGCGAAAAGCGGGATCATCGCCAGCCGCATGTAGATCATCACCATCGCCGTCTCGCCAAAGAGCCGGAAGACCGGCGCGCACAGCATGTGAAAGAGCGGCGTGTGATTGTCGAAAACGTCGCGGTACTGCAGCAGTCCGTTCGCCCAGGCCCAGACGACGTGGAGATGCTGCGCCTCGTCCGAGTTGAAATTCATGTTGCACGCGTAGAGCACGCGCAGCCCCAGCAGCACGACGAAGAGAGCCGCGAGACAATAGCGCTCGCCGCGGGGAACTCCTGAAGCAGTGAAAGCCGGAGAAAGTGGCTCGGTGTGGGGCGTGGGCACGGAGAGTGGAGGCAAGGAAAAGCTCAATCCTGCTCGGTGGTCACGTCTTCCTTGATCGGCGTGAACGGCGAATATCCACGCTCGACGGCTTGCGCCCAGATGAGGACGAGTCGGCCGCCGCCGCCGGTCGGCTGAAATTCGTGCGGTCCGGCCGCAAGTTCCCGTGGACCATCAAACGGCTTGCCGTCCATGATCCCCGCTGGGATGCCGGACTGGCAGACGAGAGTGTAGCGCCCCGGGACCGCGATGGAAAACGCCCTCAGCGTGGCGGCGTCTGCAAAATCCTCACGCAGGACCTGTCCCAGTGCGCGGAGGCGGTAGGCGATCGGCACGTAGTTCGCCTTGATAAATGCCTTCGCATGCACCGGCATGCGCCGGAGCGTGGCGAGCGGCGTTCGCGTTTCGATCAGCCTCTCGGCGATGTCGTCCTGAAGCAGACCGCGCCGGAGACGCCTCAGCGTCAACCCCTCAAGAATGACGTGGGGCGTCGGGCGATTCCGGTAGATCGTCTCACCCTTGCTATCCATGACGAAGTCGTCCGCGTCCGTGAGCTTCAGCACATCGGCGACGATCCCAGTCTTGTCCCGTGTCATATCAGTAAAAGGCGACGTCGTGGATACAATGCAGGCGATTTCCGCAGCGGCGGCCAACAGCGGCAGCACCCAGACCGGAAGGCGGAGCCCCCCGCCCGCCAAGCCCGCAAGCCACATCACCGCCGGCGCCGCAGTGATCATCAGCGCCGGATAAAACGGCAGGTAATCCTCCGCCGTCAGAATCGGCCAGAAAGAGATCAGGGTGATGCAGTAAAATGCCGCCGCAAAAAACAGGAACGCAATCCTCATTCGCGCCTCTCCCGGCACCCGCACCCGCGAAATCCCCGCGCCTGCCGCGATGATCGGCAGCAGCCACAGCAGCCAGTGCCACGTGCACCGGAAAATCCGCCCTGCACCGCTCGCATCGGGAAGGACGTTGTGCTGGATGACGCAGTAATACATCTGCGGTCCCGCGCCGTGCGTGACGAAAAAAAGCACGACGAGCGCAGGCACCACGAGCAATCCGAGCAGCGCGGCGGTCCCGCCTGTCGCCATGCGCGCCCACTCCACGCCGAGACCCTCGCATCGCCGACGCAGGATCAGCGTCCCCGCCAGCGCGAACGCCAGCGCCGCGAGCAGCAGGCTCGTTTTCATCGAAACGCAGAACGAAAACCCGAGCACTGCTCCCGCGGCAAACAGCCGCGCCGTCGTGATGCGGCCCGTGACGAGCACGGTCAGCGTGAGCAGCCAGGCGAGCGTCCACAGTTCATCGGGTCGGAACTCGATCGAGGTGAAAAAGAACGGCGGCAAGAACGCCGCGAGCACCGCGGTCCACAGCGCCGGGCGCGGCGCGCAAAAGGTCCGCGCGCATTTCCAGACGCACCAGATCGTCAGCGCGAAAATCGGAATCATCGCCAGCCGCATCGGTGCCAGAATGTCCGCGCGCACGCCGAGCGCGTGAAAAAGCGGCGCAGCCAACGCCTGAAAGACAGGCGTGTGGTTGTCGAAAATATCCCGGTAAGGCAGCAGACCCTGCGTCCAGGCCCACACCACATGGAGGTGCTGCGGCTCGTCCGAATCGACCCGGAAGTGCCACGCATACAGGATCCGCAACACCAGCGCCGCAGCGAATAGCACGAACGACAGCCACCGCTCGGCCAGGGTGGGGGTTGGCCGGTTAGTCGGCGGCGCGGGAGACATCGGGCAAAGGGTCGGAGCCGGTGTCACCGCGCGGCACTCCTCCGCGTCAGAGCGTCTTGTGCGTGCCGTCGCAGAGCGCGCCGTTCTTGCTGTGCTTGCAGGCGCAGAAATACACCGGCCCGTCCTTTTCCGCCGTGTAGGCGATCGGCGCAAAGCCGCTGCCTTTGTGCGAGCCGTCGCAGAATGGCTGGGTCTTGCTCTGCCCGCACGCGCACCAGTGGTAGGTCTTCCCGCCTTCAACATTCACGGGCATCGGGGATTTCTGGACGATGGTGGGTTCGCTCATAGTCCGGCGAGTCTTGCGGGTCGTTGGTTTGAAAGCACCAACTTTATCCCGCGCGCCGGGCTCACGCCGATGCGCCGGCAGCAGGCCGCCGGAATGCTCCCGCCGCACCGGCAAACAGCCCCAGCGCCAGCGCCGTCCCCGCGAGGATCAGCAGGCGCTTGAACCACGACACCGAGCCTTCGGCCTTCGCTTTGATCCCGATTTTCAGGTCGGCGAAATTATCGACCGCGACGCTGCGGCTGAACGTCAGCAACCGGCCTTGCTCGGGGATGCTGGCCTGGATCGCGGCGGGGTTCGTCACTGCGGCGTCCTGCTGCTGGATGAGCCGCTCGGCGCAGCGCATCAGCGCGGCATTTTCCTCGGCGGGGTTTCGCTCGATGATCTGTTTCGCCTCCTGCTGCGTGTAGTTCGCGTCCTTGTTGGCGCGCTCGTCGCGCAGCTTGCCGGTGAGCGCGTCGGTCTCGCCCGCGACCACGGAGTTGCGCACGTTCAGGCCGACGATGGCCTGCTGGAGCTTGAGGTTGTGGAGCTGCACGCGTGCGTCCTCGTTGAAGGCGTTGTCGTGCTGGCTCAGGCCGAAGGCGGAGTTGAACGCGCGCCGCGCTTCCTGCGGGTTGCCCTGTTCGAGCGCCTTGTTGCCAAACGCGAGCATCTGCTCCGCGGCGACGGTCTTCGCGCGCTGCTGGCTCGCCTCGCCTTGCAGATACGACTGCACATTCACCGCCGACGAGCGCGAGACGATCTGCTCCTGCTGCAATTGCAGCGAGCCGGTCCACTTCGTGAGCTGCCACTTCTCGTTGAGGTAAACGTTCCAGGTGATGTTCTCCAGCGGCAGGTCGAACTTCGGCGCGACCAGTTGCACGTCGAGCGACGAGTGGCCGGTCGCGCCGATCTGGCTGCTGAAGAAGACCTCGACGGGGATCGCCTGGCCGGTGCGCGACTGCTGCTCCAGCGGGATGAGAATCTGGTCGCCCTCGCGCCACGGCCACACGCCGTTTTGGTTCACAAACGCGAACCAGAACTTCGCGTCCTTTGGCAGCGTGAGATGCAGCAGGCGCTTGTCGCCGGGCAGCATTTCGAGCCGCGCCTGCGTGAGCATCGTGCCGTTGTCGGAGATCACGGAGGTGAATGTGATGCTGTTCACGCGCGCGGGCAGGAGCTTCGTCGCTTCGTGGCGCTCCAGTTTCAGAGGCAACGCAAAGGCGGGCTCGACGAGCCGGAACGCGAAGCTCGCGGACGACGCGGTGAGATCCTTCTGCAAAGCGCGCGGGATGCTCTGCCATTCGATCGGCTGGAGTGCCGCGGGCGGCGCCTCGGCGCGCACTTGCAGGCGGCCGCCGGACTGCACGGTGACAAAGCCGCGCTGCAAATTCACATCGGCCACCTGCACCCCGCGAAGGCTGATCTCCGCTGCGTTTGCGGCCACCGGCGTCTGATACGTCGCCTGCAATAGATACTGGCCGATCACGCGCCGGTGCAGCTTCACCTCCCACATTTTCACCGGCACATTCGCGGGGGCGGGCAGCGCGAGAAAATCCGCGACTTGATCGCCCGTGAACTTCACGTTGTCCGCATCCGCCGGCAGCGAAACGCGGAATGCTTTCAACCCCGTATTCTCGATCTGGTATTGCAGGTTCGCGGTCACTTTCACCAGCGCCTCGCCGACTGTCGCGTGCTGCAGGCTCGTGACCTGCACCCACGGATCGACCTGCTCCACATCGAGCGCGAGATTCCACGGCGTCTGCAAAATGCGGAACGCGAGCACGCCCTTTTGCTTGATGCCCGACTTCTGCGGATCGAGCTGCGTCACGCCCTCGCGCGTCGTCACCTGCAGCCGCATCCCCTGCTCCGGCACGACGAGAAAAGTCCCGCGCTGCTTGCTCGCCTCGCGGAAGATGAGCTGCGGCGCGACCATCGCTTTCGCGGCCTTCATCCCCGGCCCGGTCAGGTTGATCGCAAACTGCTGCTGGCCTTCCGTTCGTCCCTTCAAGTGCATCGTAATGATGCGGCCCGCATCCGTCTTCAGCTCCGTCCAGTGGCTCACGGCCTTCCCCGCGATGGACTCCACATCCATCCCGGCGGGCAGCGCGAAGCTCAGCCGGAAAATCCCGGCGCGCGTGATGTCCACGGTCGCGTTGCTCGCGAGCAGCGCCCGGTCTTCGCCGAGCGAAAGCGTGTCCTGCGACTCGACGCGCACGTCGGGCTCAACGGCGGACGCCTTTATCGACGCAGTCGCTTTCACGTCCGCGTAGCGCAGCGCGCGCCGCACGGTGAGGCCGGGAATCTGCGCGCCGAGCACCGGCGCGATGTTGCCTGGGAAGTCTTCGAGATTGATCGGTGAAAGGGTGTCGGCGGTCACGGTATCGAGCTGCACTTCGTTGCCCGTCGCCACGCCGAGCAGGCCGATCTGGCCCGCCGCGCCTTCCACGGCGATCAGCCCCACATCCTGCGCGACCGGCAGCGGACCCGTCGCGATCTGCGAGCGGATGAGGAGTGAAAACGGACGCGACTGCGGCGGCGTGAGATTC
>JAYTML010000418.1:0-6068 GCA_043728655.1 Chthoniobacter sp.
TTCGCGGGCAGCGCGGCGACGGGGATCTCTTCGTCGGGCGCGTTTTTGTCGCGCTTGGGGATGTAGCCGGTGTTGCCGACGGTTGAGTTCTTGATCTCAAACTCGGCTGGCGTGGCGCTGATGTAGAGGATCTGGCCGGTGCGCTCCATGAACTCGGGAAATTTCAGCGGGCGGTTGTCCATCGCGCTGGGGAGGCGGAAGCCGTATTCGACCAGCGTATTTTTGCGCGAGCGGTCGCCCTCGTACATGCCGCCGATCTGCGGGACGCTGGCGTGGCTTTCATCGATGATGAGCAGGAAGTCGCGCGGGAAGAAATCCAGCAGCGTGAAGGGGCGCGAGCCGGGCGGGCGTCCGCTGAGATGGCGCGAGTAGTTTTCGATGCCCGAGCAGAAGCCCATCTCCTGCATCATCTCGAGGTCGTACTCGGTGCGCATCTTGATGCGCTGCGCCTCCAGCAGATGGCCGTGCTTTTCAAAGTGGATGACGCGCTCCTCCATCTCCGCGCGGATGGTGCGCTGGGCTTTTTGCAGCTTGTCGAAGGGCGTCACGAACTGCTTCGCGGGGTAGAGCGTGACCATCGTGAGCTGGTCGAGCGTGTGGCCGGTGAGCGGGTCGAAGCGGGTGATGCGGTCGATTTCGTCGCCGAAGAACTCCATGCGGATGCCGATCTCGTCGAGGTTGGCCGGGCGCACTTCCACGACATCGCCACGGACGCGGAAACGGCCGCGCTCGAAGGCGATGTCGTTCCGCTCGTAGAGCATGTCCACGAGCTTCGCGAGCACGCCCTCGCGGCTGATCTGCTGGCCCACTTTCACGGTGAGCAGCATGTTCATGTAGTCCTCGGGCGAGCCGAGGCCGTAGATGCAGGAGACGCTGGCGATGACGATCACGTCCTTTCGCGAAAGCAGCGATGATGTGGTGGAAAGGCGCAGGCGCTCGATCTCCTCGTTGATCGAGGAATCCTTCTCGATGTAGGTGTCGCTGCGCGGGATGTAGGCCTCTGGCTGGTAGTAGTCGAAATAGCTGACGAAATACTCGACGGCGTTGTTCGGGAAGAACTGCTTGAACTCCGAGTAGAGCTGCGCGGCGAGCGTCTTGTTGTGCGACATGACGAGCGTGGGTTTGCCCACGTTTCGCAGCACGTTCGCGGCGGTGAAGGTCTTACCGGAGCCGGTGACGCCGAGCAGCGTCTGGTGGCGGTGGCCGGCGAGGATGGACTTGGTCAGCTTGGCGATCGCCTGCGCCTGGTCGCCCTGGGGGGAGTAGTCGGAGGCGAGTTCAAAGGGCATCCGGGCAAGCTAACTCGCGCCGCGCCCGCTGCAAAGCGCGGCCCGCGCAGGGCGGCGAAGGAGCAGCGCGCCGCCGCCGAGCAGCGCGAGAAGCGCGGTAGCAGGCTCCGGGACGGTGGGGACGCTGTTCGGATCGGCGGGCGTCAGGCCGTAGCGGTCGTACTGCTCTTTGCGCTCCAGCACCACGGCTCCGCTGACGGGGGTCACGAGTTGGAGGGCGAGCGCGAGTTTCACCGCGCGATCCGCGGCTCCTGGCTCGGAGGAGGCGGCGAGGCGCTCGACTTCGGCGAGGCCCCAGAGGCGCGCGATGTGGCTGCTGCCGCCGGTGGGCGCGGCCGTGGCTTCGCTGCGCGGCACGCGCTCGCGCACGAGGGTGAACTCCGGCGGTTCTCCGCGCCAGGATGCGAGCAGGCGGTCGAGGCTGGCTGCGAGGTCGCCGCCGTCGCGCACCGCGCGGACGCCGGGGAAACGATCGAGCTTTTCGATGATGCGATTCGGCCCGGCGCCGACGGCGATGTCGTAGATCAGCGGCGGGGTGTGCTCGCGCTCGGTGCGCTGGAGCAGCCGCTCGGGACTGCTGAGCAGCACGGGCTGCGGACCGTGCAGCCAGACGATCGCGCCGCCAGGCTCCGCGGCGGCGAGATCCCACGCGCGTTCAAGCGCGGGCAGGTTGTCGCGTCCGCCAGTGGCTTTGCGCTTTCGCAATGCGGCATCGATGGTCGCGACGTCACGTCCGGCTGCCACGATCTCCGGCTCATCGCCGGCAAAGATGACTGTGAAATCCCGGCTAACGGGCACGTGGTGCAGCGCGTCGGCGATGACGCGCAGCTCGGACGCCATCGCCTTCGAGCCATCGACGACGAAGATCACGCGGCTGGGGCCATTGGTCGGAGCGCGGCGCACGGTCTGGCGAATGACGAACGCGGGATCGGTCGGATCGTCCACCGTCCGATCGGCAGCCTGCTCCGGCAGGCTGATGTCAAAGCTCGGCGTGCCCCGCAGCCCGTCATCGCGAAGGCTGAGCTTGGCGGTGTGGCCACCGAGGCCAAGCGGAGCGTCGGATTCGATCCATACATCGTGCGCGAAGTCCTCGCCCTGCTCGAAATTCGTCTCCAGAAACCGCGGCAGCAGCACCCTGCCCCGGCGCTCGCCCGTCAGCCGCAGCGGCGCGGTGATGCCGACGCGCACTTTCATCTCGCCGCCATTCGGCGGCACGGGGAAGCACTGCATGAGCACGCGGTCCGGCCCGCTGGTCGTGACGAGCACCGGATCGCGCCGCTGCTGCACGGCGACTTCCTGATATGCAGCGCGCACCTGGCCGCGCCCGCCAAATGCCGCCTCGCGCGGCTCGCCGTCGATCCACAGCGTGAGCCGCGAGACGACTGCGCCGGGCGGCAGCTCGATCTGGGCGCGCGCCTCGCTTTGGTTCCGCGCGATGTTTTTGAAAACCATCGTCCACTCCGTGTAGCTCGTGGCCGACGCGGCCTCGACCTTGCCGTCGAGCCGCGAGCTGGTCATCGAGAGGCCGGGGACCCTGCTGGCGACTTTTGCGCCGCCGAGGTCGGTGTCGAAATTCCACATCCCGCGCCCGCCGCGGCCCGGCATCGAGACCGAGGCGGGAGCCGGGCGCGAATTGAACGGCTCGCCGGTGACGCGGTAGAAAATCGTGCGCGCGTCCTCCGCCGCGATGCCGCGACCCGACTGGCGGATGCCGAGCAGTCCGCCCATGAATCCGCCCATGAAACGGCTCCAGTCATTCGTGGCGTAGCAGGAGCGGAGGAGGCTGTCGCGCGAGCCGACCGCGCGCAGCAGCGCGACGCCGCGGCGGCTGGTCGCGGTGTCCTTGCTGGCGGCCATGCCGAGCATTTCGTCGGTGGCGAGATCGTGCATCTGCGGCAGCACGAGCGCGAGGACGCCGGCGGCAAAGCCGATCCAGACTTTCGGCAGCGGCGTGGACGCGCTGTGGCCGCGCCGCAGCGCTCCGCGTGCGCGCGTGAGCATGAAGAATGAGATCAGCGGCGTGAGCGGCAGCAGGCCGAAGCCGTAGATCATCAGGCCAACCACGGCGAATGGCGTGATCGGGAGAAACATGGCCACCCAGACGGCGCTGACGCCGAGCGCGAAGGCATTGAGCTGTGCGACGCGCGGTAGCCATGCGTTCCGCCGACGCACGATGGCGAACCACGCGGCAAGATTCGCGGTGGGGACGAGTGCGGCGAGAAAGAGATGCCACCAGGACGGGATGGGATCGAACAGCGCCTCCGCGCACCAATGATACGTAGCTTCCAAGCCGATGGTGCACGCCGGCAGGATGATGCCGAAAAGCCAGAGCATCACCTCGCCGGCAGTCGTCAGCGCGGGCTTGGCGGGCCGATGCTCGCCGGGCGAACTGGCGACGGCCCCTGCGGCGGCGGTGGATGCGGTGGACTGGCCGGAAACATTTCCCGCGGCGGAAGGACTGGAGGGGATGTCGCTCATGCCGCGGCCTGTATCACGGTTGCCGGGTGCACGCCAGCGGTGGGTTGCGGAGGTCGAAACACGCCGCACCCAGAAGGCGCTCCCGGCACGCGGGCTGCATTGGGTGGGCGGCGTGCCCCTTCCCCATCTCCGCTCCCCTCGCCCGCTTCTCGCGGCGCTCGCCATCCTGCTGTGCGCGCGGTTTTCCGCCTCGGCGGCGGAGGAGCCGGCGAATGGTGCGCTGCCAGAGCTGACGCTCGCACAGCTCTCCGACCGGGCGCTGACGCCGCTCGGGCAGGCGGCGTTGGGCATTCGCGCGGGCGACTGGAAGCACGCGGAGACTGCAAATTTCGTGTATCACTTTTTCCAGAGCTTCATCGCCGCGCCGGTGTCGGTGGAGGCGGAGTTCTACTACCGCGTGATCGCGATGGAGCTGGGCAAGGACACGACGCAGTGGGAGCGGAAATGCCACATCTACATCTTCGAGCGCGCGGAGGATTGGGCGGAGTTTCAGAAACGCGGGTCGCTCGATCCGTGGACCGGCGGCATTCACGCGGCGGGTTCGCTTTTCCTCCAGCGCGATCCGCAGGTGAAATGGAAGGGCAGCACGCTGGGGCACGAGGTGGCGCATCTGGTGGTCGAGCGTTTCTTCGGCACTGGCGTGCCTCTTTGGCTGAACGAGGGCTACGCGGAATACTCGGCGTCGCGCTGCTATGCGGCATTCAACAGGGCGCGCGGCTACGCGGCGCGGCCGGTCTCGCGCGGGGTGCCGGCGGGGATGTTCCTGCCGGTGGCGCAGCTCACGGCGCTGCTCGCGTATCCGCAGGATCCGGTGCAGGTGGGCGTCTTCTACAGCGAATCCGAGCGGCTCGTGCGTTTCCTGAGCGCGGCGGACAAGCGCGGGTTCGGCGCGTTCTTCGAGGCGATGTCAAAGGGCAACCGGTTCGACACGGCGCTCTCGAAAGGCTTCGGCTCGCGATTTATCAACTTGGACGCGCTGGAGCGGGAGTTTAAGCCTTACGCCATTCATGAAAATGGCGCATCGCAGCAAGACTGACCGCACCCGGAGGCGGCGAGCCTAGGATGGCCGCGACAAAGGCCACGGCTCAGGCGCAGGTCTGCGCGGTGCTCGGCTCCGACGAGAGCGAGGTGAAACGCGTGGCGCGCGAGCGGGCAGACGCGATGACGCCAGCGGGCGGCGGCGACTTTGCCTGCGACGTGATCGACGGCGTGGCGGACAATGCGGACGCTGCGGCCGGGCGCATACACCAGACGATCGAGGCACTGCTGACGTTCCCTTTTTTCGGCGGGGAAAAGCTCGTGTGGCTGAAGAGCGCGAGCTTTCTCGCCGACGATCCGACTGGCCGCTCGGAGACGGTGACGGACGCGCTGGAAAAACTCGCGGAGACCCTCGGCAGCGGCCTTCCGGAGAGCACGCGCTTCCTGCTCAGCGCGGTCGGCGTGGACAAGCGGCGCACGTTTTACAAAGGGCTCGCGAAGCTGGGGAAGGTGGAGGTTTTCGACAAGGTGGACGCGAGCAAGAGCGGCTGGGAGCAGGACGCCGCGGATCTCGTGGAGCGCAGCGCCCGCGAGCGCGGGCTGCGGCTGGCGGCGGAGGCGCTGGAGCTGTTCACGCTCTTCACGGGTGGCGAGCGGCGCGTGATCGAGAATGAACTCGAAAAGATCGACCTGTATCTCGGCCCCGCGCGGCGCGAGGTGCATGCGGACGACGTGCGGCTGCTCGTGCCGCTCTCGCGCGCGGGCATCGTCTTCGAGCTGGGAAACGCGCTCGCCGAGCGGAATCTGCACCGCACGCTGGCGCTGCTGGACCAGCTTCTTTTCCAGGGCGAGACGGCGATCGGCATCCTGCTCGTGGCGATCATCCCGACCGTGCGAAATCTGCTGGTGGTGAAGGATCTCATGGCGCGGCACAAACTCCAGCGGCCGGCACAGCCCTTCTTTTTCGGCAAGACGCTGGAGCGCCTGCCGCCGGACGCCATCGCGCACCTGCCGCGGAAAAAGGACGGCGGCATCAATGCCTACTCGCTCGGAATCGCCGCCAGCCATGTCCAGCGCTACACCGCCGCCGAACTGCGCGCCGCGCTCGACGCCTGCCTCGCCGCGAATATCCAGCTCGTGACGTCGGGCCTCGAAGCGAAGATCGCGCTGAGCCAGCTCCTGGTGAAGATCATCGCGAAGAGGTAGGGCGCGGCTGCTCCGCCATCGCGCGCTCGATGAGGAGGGTGGCGAGGCGCTGGGTGGCGTCGTCGAGCGCGGTGTTGGCGCGCTTGAGCGGCTGGCCGGCGCCGGCGGCGATGGCGG
>JAYTML010000419.1:0-2105 GCA_043728655.1 Chthoniobacter sp.
GCTCCCCGAGGTGCTCGACAACTTCTGGATGACCACCGCCTACCGCATCTCCTGCACGCCCGGCGCAGCCATCGCCCCCGGCACCGCGCCGGGCAAAACCGAGCCCATCCAGCGCTTCAATGTCCGCTCCTTCATCACCAGCGTCGCCGACGGAGCGCAGTTGAAAGCCGGCGTCACCCCGCTGCGCGGCATCGCTTTCGACGGCGGCTCGGGCATCCGCGAGGTGCTCGTCTCCGCCGACGCCGGGCGCACCTGGCAGCCCGCCGAGCTGGGCGCGAACCTTGGCCGCTACTCATTCCGCGAGTGGAAACTTCCGCTCACGCTGAAAGCCGCCGGCCCCGTCGAGTTGAAATGCCGCGCCATCAATCGCGTCGGCGAAAGCCAGCCGCTCGATCCCCTCTGGAATCCCAGCGGCTACATGCGCAACGTCGTCGAAACCGTGAAAGCACAGGTCGTCTGATTTTTTCGTCCGATGAAAACCATCCTGCTTCCCGCCGCCGCCCTCACCTTCATCGCCGCATCCGTCCTCGCCGGCGAAGTCACCATCACGCTCCCGCCGGAAACCGCCGCCCTGAAACCCGGCAAAGGCGCCGAACTCGCCCAGGCGAACTGCCTCATCTGCCACTCAGCCGAATACATCTCCACACAGCCGCCGATGCCGCGGAAATTCTGGGAGGCATCGGTCGCAAAGATGATCGGGAAATACGGCGCTCTCACCGCGCCGGAGACGATCCCCGCGCTCGTCGATTACCTCGCACGCACCTACGGCGCGCCCGACGCGCCGTAGCGGGAGCGAAAGAACGCGGCGGAACAGGGCGGGGAAACATTTCCCGCTAGTCCGAAGAGCCTGGCGCAGGAGCGCCATGCAGGGCGCGCAGGAGCGCTTGGCTCCGAGGATTCCTGCCCGGAGCAGAGCGCTCCTGCGCGTCCGGGAGGGCGCTCCCCCGCCCGAGCCACCCGCTTTTTTCGCACGCTCAAAGAAAAAGCCCCGCCGTTCTCCCCACGCCCGAACCGCCGTCTTTACCTTTCCACTCTGTGAGGTAGCTTCGCCGTCCTTTTTCCAAAGCCATGCTCACCAGCGCCCAAATCCGCCAGCAGTTCCTCGATTTCTTCCGCGAAAAGCAGCACACCATCGTGCCGAGTTCGTCGCTCATGCCCGACTCGCCGAACCTGCTTTTCACGAACGCCGGCATGAACCAGTTCGTGCCCATCTTCCTCGGCGAGCGCAGCGCCGATGTGGACACGTGGAGCGGAGCCGTCAAAGGGTCGAAGACCCGCGCCGC
This sequence comes from Chthoniobacter sp., assembly GCA_043728655.1. GTDB lineage: Bacteria > Verrucomicrobiota > Verrucomicrobiia > Chthoniobacterales > Chthoniobacteraceae > Chthoniobacter. The sequence continues at coordinate 1,284 of JAYTML010000419.1, forward strand.
CGACACCCAGAAGTGCATCCGCGCCGGTGGCAAGCACAACGACCTCGACGACGTGGGCCTCGACACCTACCACCACACCTTTTTCGAGATGCTCGGCAACTGGAGCTTCGGCGATTACTTCAAAAAGGACGCCATCGAGTGGGCGTGGGAGCTACTCGTCCAGCGCTTCCATTTTCCCCCGAACCGCGTTTACGCCACCATCTACCAGCCCGATCCGGGCGATCCGAGCGAGCGCGACCAGGAGGCGTGGGAGCTGTGGGCGGAGAAGTTCCGCAGCGTCGGGCTCGACCCCGCGATCCACATCGTGAACGGCAACAAAAAGGACAACTTCTGGATGATGGGCGAGACCGGCCCGTGCGGCCCGTGCAGCGAGATCCACATCGACCTCACCCCCGCCGGCGACACCCGCGGCCGGCTCGTCAACCAGAGCAGCGCCGAGTGCATCGAGATCTGGAACAACGTCTTCATCCAGTTCAACGCCAACCCCGACGGCACCTTCACCCCGCTGCCCGCGCAGCACGTCGATACCGGCATGGGCTTCGAGCGCCTCACCTCGATCATCCAGGGCACGAAGGGCTTCACCGACTTCGCCAACGCCAAAATCTCCAACTACGAGACCGACATCTTCCGCCCGATCTTCGACGAGCTGGAAAAAATGAGCGGCCACCGCTACGGCAGCACGCTCCCGCAGCCAAACGCCGCCGGTCAGGTCATCCCCACGAGCGAGCAGGAGAAAGTGGACGTCGCCTTCCGCGTCATCGGCGATCACATCCGCACGCTCAGCTTCGCCATCGCCGACGGCATCCAGCCCGGCAACACCGA
>JAYTML010000420.1:0-4016 GCA_043728655.1 Chthoniobacter sp.
CGCATCAAGGACCTGGGCAAAGATTACTTCTGCTCGCGAAAACCCGCCGCTGCCTGATCCGCTGACGGTCGCCCGCGATGCGCGCTTGTCGGGGCGCGGGGAATACTTTTTCCTCTCCGCCCTATGCTCCGCATCCAAGCCTTCACCGGTCTCCGCCCCGCGCCCGAACTCGTCGCCGAAGTCGCCTGCGTCCCGTACGATGTCGTCAATCGCGAGGAGTCCGCCGCTCTCGCTGCGGGGAAAGCGAACACCCTCCTCCGTGTCGATCGCGCCGAGATCGACCTCCCGCCCGACACCGATCCCTACTCCGATGCCGTGTACGAAAAGGCGCGCGAAAATTTCCTCGCCCTGCAAAAAAGCGGCGCGCTCATTCGTGAGACGGAGCCATGCCTTTACCTCTACCAGCAGCGCATGGGCGCGCATGTCCAGACCGGCCTCGCCGCCGTCTGCCACATCGAGGACTACGAGCGCGACATCATCAAGAAGCACGAAAAAACCCGGCGCGACAAAGAGGACGACCGCACCCGCCTCATCGGCACGCTAAGTGCCGACACCGGCCCCGTCTTCCTCACCTACCGCGACTCCGAGGCCATCGACGCCCTCACCGCCGCCGCACTGAAAACCGCGCCGCTCTACGACTTCACCGCGCCCGACGGCATCCAGCACACCGTCTGGCGGATCGCCGGCGGAGAGTCCTTCGTCGAAAACTTCCGCAACATCCCCGTCGCCTACGTCGCCGACGGCCACCACCGCACGGCCAGCGCCTGCCGCGTCGGACGGGAGCGCCGCGAGGCAAACCCCGCCCACACCGGCAGCGAGGACTACAACTGGTTCCTCGCCGTCCTCTTCCCCGCCAGCCAGCTCCAGATCCTCCCTTACAACCGCGCCGTCAAAGACCTCCACGGCCACACCAAGGAAACCTTCCTCGAAGCCGTCTCCCGCGTCTTCACCCTCCGCCACGGCAGTGCACCCACCCCCGTGCGCCCAGGCGAGATCCGCATGTATCTCGACGGCGCCTGGTACGACCTCACCTGGCGGCCCGCCCCGGACGCCGACCCCATCTCCCAGCTCGATGTCACCGCACTCCAGGACCGCGTCCTCGCGCCCCTCCTCGGCATCGATGACCCGCGCACCAGCAAGGGCATTGAGTTCATCGGAGGCATCCGCGGCCCCGGCGAACTCGTGAAACTGGTCGATTCCGGCAAAGCCGCCGTCGCCTTCAGCATGTATCCCACCACCGTCGAGCAGCTCATGGCCATCGCCGACGCCGGCCAGATCATGCCACCGAAAAGCACCTGGTTCGAGCCCAAGCTCCGCTCAGGCCTCTTCGTCCACACATTCTGAGGAAAAGGCGGGCCCGCGCGCCGGAGCGCTTGGAGCAGCGCGCGAGAGCGCATCCCTCCGGAGCCAAGCGCTCCTGCGCGACCTCAGCGCGCTCCCGCGCGCGGTCCGCCAGCATCGCGCCGACCTCTTCCCAACCGCGACCGTTTTGATCCTCGCCTAAAACCCAACGCCCGCCTATTTGCAATTCCTCTCCCACCCTCAACCCACACCCCAAACACAAATCCTTATGAGCAGAAAAATTCGCATGGGCATGGTCGGCGGCGGACGCGGCGCATTCATCGGCGCAGTGCATCGCATCGCCGCCAATATGGACGGCCAGATCGAACTCGTCTGCGGCGCATTCTCCAGCGACCCGCAGCGCTCCCGCGACTCCGGCGCCGATCTCTTCCTCCCCGCCGACCGCTGCTACGGCACCTTCCAGGAAATGATCGAGCGAGAGAAGGCGCTGCCCGCCGAGCGGCGCATGGACTTCCTCGCCATCGTCACGCCGAACCACATGCACTTTCCGCCGGCGAAGATGGCCCTCGAAAACGGCTTTCACGTCCTCTCGGACAAGCCCGCCACCTTCAGCCTCGCCGAGGCAAAGGCACTCGGCGCCATCGTCAAAAAGAGCGGCCTCCTCTACGGCCTCACGCACAACTACACCGGCTACCCCATGATCAAGCAGGCGCGCGAAATGATCGCCGCCGGCGCACTCGGAAAGATCCGCAAGATCGTCGTGGAATACCCCCAGGGCTGGCTCGCCACGAATATCGAGGCCACCGGACAGAAACAGGCTGCATGGCGCACCGACCCGAAGCGCAGCGGTGCCGCCGGCTGCATCGGCGACATCGGCACCCACGCCGAAAACCTCGCCGAATACGTCAGCGGCCTTGAGATCAAGGAACTTGCCGCCGACATCACCGCCTTCGTCAAAGGCCGCAAACTCGACGACGACGGAAACGTCCTCCTCCGCTTCAAAGGCGGCGCCAAGGGCATCCTCCACGCCAGCCAGATCAGCGTCGGCGAAGAGAACGACCTCAACATCCGCGTCTATGGCGAAAAAGGCGGCCTCCAGTGGAGCCAGCGCGAATCCAACACCCTCATCCTCAAGTGGAGCGACAAACCCGCCGAGATCTACCGCACCGCCAGCGGCTACCTCGGCGCAGCCGCCCTCGCCGCCGGGCGCGTCCCCCCCGGCCACCCCGAGGGCTACCTCGAAGCCTTCGCCAACACCTACAAAAACTTCGCCGCCACCATCCGCGCCCGCTTGGAAAAGCGGAAGCCCACCGCCATCGAGAGCGACTACCCAAAGATCACCGACGGCATCCGCGGCATGGCCTTCATCGAAGCCGTCGTGGCTTCGTCGAAAGCGAACGCCGCCTGGACAAAGCTCGACGTCTAGGCGCTATCGGCTCCCAGCCCGCGCGGGCGGAGCCGGCAGATCATGAAATGGTCTTGGAAGACATTTGCCCTGCAGCTCGTCTCTGCCAGTCTGCTCGGGCTCGCGCTGGCATATGTCCTGAGTACGGTCACTGATGCCATCCGAGGCCCGGGGCACGCGGATTCGACTCTGTCAGCGCTGGCGTTCGGCGGATTCTTTGCACCGCTGGCGCTGGCTGCGCTTGGGGGATGGAAGAGTTGGAATCTAAAGCCGCTCCTTGCCGCCGGGGGCATCGTCTCAGTCTTCTATTCCGGAAACCCGGCTCTCGGACTCCTGACCTTTGTGTGTGCCGGGGTGATGTATTTCGCGGCGCGGAAGCTCCGGCTGATTGTTCTCTACTATTTTTCCTAGCCTCCACTTCAGGAACGCGCCGCCTTGCCGAGCGACGCTTACTGCGGCGGCAGGCTCCTTGCATCGTTTATCTCTGGGTGTTAAGCGCATCCAAAACACTCGTTCCGTGAAAACCACATTCGCCATTTGGGCGGTCCTCCTTTTCCTATCGCTTTCGATCCTGTCTGCGAAGGCACCCGAGCCCGCCTCCGAGCACGAAAACAAATACCCCCTTGGCGCGAAGCTCGTGCTCACGACGAGCAAGGAAATCAACACACCCACGGGAAAACTCATCGAGTCAGAACATATTTCTGGTGAGCCGAATGGGCTGCTCCTAATGATCTCAAAATCCACCGATGGAGTGGATGTTACTTTTTTCAGCCGCGGCAATTATGAGATTACGCTCGGCGCAATCGCTCCCGATGGCCGGCCAAAGGTCGTCGTGGTGATGAACGGCGATCATCTCGTGACTATTCTCGTTCGTCGTCCCGGCGCGTTGCTGGCACCGATCGACGCGCCTCAACTCAAGAAACAGCGCGCGCGCTTCACCGAGTTCTCCGAACTTTCCGAAATTGTCGGCGAAATCATCTCCGAGTTTAAGAATCCAAAGTGACCGCCGCTGCGACCAGCCCATGCCCAGCGGCGAAGCACTCCGTGCATCACGGCACACATTATATGAAACGGACGCTTCTGCTTCTCCCAGCCCTGACGTGCCTGCTGTCTTCGGCGCGGGCGGATGCTCCGCTGCCTCCGCCGCCCGATCACAGCGTCAAGTCTCCCCTCGTTCCGAAGCTCCAGCTTCGTCCGCGCCGCTACTGCAAGCGGGCCGGCCGAAGCCGGAGCATGATCGGGGCGTCCGCCATGACGGCGCACGGCTGGCGCTTGCGCGCTGGACAGTGGAGGCGCGCGCTTTGTAGCG
>JAYTML010000421.1:0-9695 GCA_043728655.1 Chthoniobacter sp.
CCGCCAGCACGCCGCGGAGACCAATGCGCCGCTGCCGCAGTGGCCCGTGCTTTTTTTCAAAAACCCGGCGTCGGTGCAGAACCCCGGCGACCCGATCGAACTGCCGCGCTGGCTGGCGAGCGCGAAGGTGGACTACGAGTGCGAACTGGCTGTCGTCATCGGGCGGCGCTGCAAAAACGTGACGCGCGCCGAAGCGCTCGACTACGTGCTCGGCTACACCTGCGCGAATGACGTGAGCGCGCGCGACTGGCAAAAGGAAGGCGGCGGCTCGCAATGGTGCCGCGGAAAATCATTCGACACATTCTGCCCGCTCGGCCCCGCGCTCGTGACACCGGATGAAATCCCGAATCCGAACGCGCTGCGCATTTCGACAAAAGTGAACGGCGAGACGCTCCAGGACAGCACGACCGCCGACATGATTTTTGACGTGGCGGCGCTGATCGAATTCCTCAGCGGATCGACCACGCTCCTGCCCGGCACCGTGATCCTGACCGGCACGCCGAGCGGCGTCGGCATGGCACGCACGCCCCCGCGCTGGCTGCGGGCGGGTGACACCGTCACCGTCGAGATCGAAAAAATCGGCGCACTGACGAATCCGGTCGCCGAGGAGGACGCGACGGGCGGGGCGAGTTTCCGTTTGTAAATGCGACCGGCGGGCGAATATTCGCCCCTATGGAAACTCTCCAAACCCTGGGCGTCGCCCTCGGCCTGGCGTCGCTCGCCGGCCTGAATCTCTACCTCACCGTCTTCGTCACGGGCCTCGCCATCCAGCAGCACTGGATCGATGTGGCCGCGACGTATCCCGAGCTGGCCGTGCTCGCGCATCCTGCCATCCTCGCCATCTCCGGCACGCTCTACCTGCTGGAGTTTTTCGCGGACAAAGTGCCGTGGGTCGATTCGCTGTGGGACAGCGTGCACACGGTCATCCGCCCGGTCGGCGGAGCGCTGCTCGCCATCCGCGTGCTCGGCACGCCGGACCCGACCATCGACATCATCGCCGCGCTCCTCGCCGGCAGCGCGAGCCTGATGGTGCATGGCATGAAAGCCGGCACACGGCTCGTCGTGAACCATTCGCCAGAGCCGTTCTCAAACATCGCGCTGAGCGTCACCGAGGACGTCGCGGTGATCGGAGGCCTCGCGCTGATCTGGCGCGATCCCGTGCTCGCGCTCATCGTATTCTCGCTCGGCCTGATCGCCATCGGCTTCTTTGGCCCGAAGCTCTGGCGGGCGGTGAAAGTCCACGCGTGGCTCGTCTGGAAGAAGATCACGTCGCCCGCGGTGGATCATCTCGAAACCGAGCTGCCGAAGACGCTGCCGCACGAACTCGACATCGCGCTCTTCAGCGTGAATCTCGAACGCCATCCCGTCGCGTGGGCCGTGCCGTGCGTCAGCACCTCGGCGCGGGGGATTCCCGGCAATCTTTTCGGCTACCTCACCGCCACCGAGTGCGCGGAGCCGAAGCTCGCCTTTCTCGCCAAGCGCCGCTTCCGCCACGTCGCCGCGGAACTCGACCTAGCCACCTACAAGCTCGCGCATGAGCCGAGATTCCTGAGCGAAAACATCGTGCTCTACAGCCTCGAGAAGAAACCGAAATACACATTCGTCTTCGCCCGCAGCCAGCGCCCGCTGGTGAAGGCGCTGGCGGTTTCGCTTCAGGAGAGGCTGCGCGCTTTGACCGCGCCCGCCGAGTCCGCGCCAGCTGCCTCCGATCCTGCGGAGGTCGCCTGACGGAAGCGGCTACTCCACGCCGAAGCACGCCGGGCTGGCCGAGCGGCAGAGGTCGAGGAAGTCCTCCCACTGCAGTTGCAGCCACGGATCCGTGGCCTTGATGTACTGGAGGGTGGCCCCGGCGATTCCCTCGCCCGCACGCTGCATGTCGCGGCTGAGCGCGGACTTTGTGCGACCGAACATTTTCGCCAGCTCCATGACATGCAGATCGTCGGCGTGGGCGAGCTGAAGCAGCACGAAATCCTCCGCGGGACACGCCATGAACGCCGCCTGAATCGCCTCTCGCATGATCTCCAGCAGCGGCGCCTCCGCATGCCTGCCCCCATCGTCGGGAGTCTCGATCTCCCTCGCCATTCCGAGCGGCTCGGGCTCCGCCTTTCCCTCAGCGGCATTGCCGGTAACCAGACGGCTCCAGCGTCGCTCCCGCCGCCGCCGCGTGAACAGGGTATTGAGGGTGATGGTGCACAGAAATGTCTTCAGTGCACACATGCCGTTGTAGCGCGCCAGTTTCGGCGCCGATCCGGTCTGCGGCGCGATGCAGTCCGACCAGAGTTCGGTCACAATCTCACCGGCCTCATGCGGAAGCGCCCCAGCCCCTTGGAGGAAAGCCAGCAGCGGCTCACGAAAGGTTTCCTGAAGATGCACCAGAGCCGACGCCTTCCCCTCCAAGCACTCCAGGGCAAGGTGGAAGTCGTCGGGGTGTGGCAGGGCGGGATGCACGGTGGGAATCGTCAGAAGCCCGCGCGGCGAAGACAACGAAAAACTTGGAAGGTAAGGTGGCGCGACCGCCCCCACGGCCGCGCCACCTTTTTTCCCGAAACCGAACCAAACGAGCGTTAAGAGCCTCATGCCCGCCCCCCCTCCTCCGCTCTACCACGTTTTCCACGCAGCCAGCCCCGGGTCCGCCTCACCTACAATCCCATCTCTTAACGCTCGTCGGTCGATTCCAAAGGCTCCTCCCGACAACCCACGTCCTTTGACCCTTAAACGCGCGAGTTTTGTGTTTTCCCAAAAAATCTTCATTTTCGTTAAAAAATGTTTCACCCGGGAAAAATCGCGGCCGCTCCGAAGATATTTTGGGAAAAGTGAGAACTCGCGCGTTTAAGGGTAAAATGAGCAACGACTTCAAAACCCTGATCGGCTTTCTCGATCAATTTGGCCCCGAGGTTTCGGGCAAGGCGATGATGGCACCGTATGGCGAAGATGCGGACAGGCTCCAGCGCTTCGCCTCGGGCCTGTGCAACGAGGAGGAGCGGACGAGAATCTGCGAGATGCTCCGCCTTCATCCCGCGTGGCTGCGCTGGCTGGCGGACCGGGTGAAAATGGCCCGCGACACGGCGGGCGGGGCGCATTGACACCGGCGGGCGGTTGACGGAAAACGCTGGCGTGTCGGAAAGCCTCGCCAGCAAAATCCCCCTCGCGCCTTTTCTGGGCGCGCTGCTTTTTCTCGCTGGGTGCCGGTCGGAGCATGCATCCGTTTCGCAAACCATCACCGGGGGCGATGTCGTCGGCTCCTGGCGCTATGCCGAAGTGGGGGACACTGACGGCGGCAACCAATGGATCGTGACGATCCAGTTTGCGCGCGACGGGACTTTCCTCCAGACGCTCGTCCCGCCAAGCACACGGAACCTGATCCAGCAGGCAGGAGCATGGCGGATCGAAGGTGGCACTTTGAAAATGGAATCGCTGATCGTCTGGGATGAGGCGGCGGCGGGGCACTGGGCACCGCGCGGACAGGACTGGGGGATGATCGCCAGCGCAAAGCGCCCCGGCACGCGGGCGCTCCGCGGGGGACTGGCTGCCGATCATTCGCTGGATCGGGAAATGGCCAGGATCTCCGATGACGAGTGCCGCCTGCTCACGGGACTCCCGCCTGCCGGCAGTCGCTAAACGGAACGGTCGTTTGGTCCCGTCACTTCCTTCGTCCACGGACGGGCGAGCCGGTGAAAGAGCGCCTTCGCCTGCAGCGGGGTGATCCGCGGCGATTCAGACAGCATGCAGGCAAGCATCCCCGCCACACGCGGAGCGGCGAAGCTGCTGCCGGTCACTTTTTTCATGGCGCCGCCGGACCACGCCACCTCTACATCCACGCCTCGCGCAGCAAATTCGACGAGGTGGCCGGGCTTGTAGTAGATGTCCCCGTTCTGCTCGGTGCGCGCCATGTTCACGGTCAGCACGGAGGTGAAAAAGCCGGGCCACTCGGGCCGCGCGGAGTCCTGGTTGTTGCAGGCGGCGACGACGTGGACGCCTTTCAAATACGCCTCATCGACCCAGCTCTTGTACTTCAGCACATGCTCGGGCACGCCGCAGCCGAGGCTGCAATTGAGGATATGGTAGCCGCGCTCGATCGCCTGGCGGGCTCCTTCGAGGATGATCGCCGTGCGTGCGGCCAGCGACTCGCCGAGCACGCGGATGCTGCCGATCTGCGCCTCGGGAGCGGTCTCCCGGATGATGCCCGCGACGGCTGTGCCGTGGCCGAAAAGATCCCGCCCCTCGCCGGGGACGACCTTCAGTTTCATCCCGTCCTCGATCACGGCGATGTCATCGAGCAACTCGATCCCGCCAAGGGCGGGGTGCGACGCCTCGATGCCCGAATCGAGAATCGCGATCTTCACGCCGCGTCCGCGTCCGTCGCGAATCGCCGCGAGTGCCTGCTCGGGAGTGATCCAGGGATTCGTCATTGGAATTCCTCCCGTCCCAGCGCCAGCGACACGAGCTGATGCTCGATCATCCGCGAGAGGACGGACGCGGCGAGCTGGAGCGTGCCGAGGTTTTCGACCGTGAATCCCGGCGGATTCGGCGCGGCGTCGTCCGCCGGTTTCACCCGCACGGCGGAGATGACTCCGCGGAGCTCGCCCGCAAAGTAGAACGGCACGGCCAGCATGGCGCAGGTCCAGAGCCCGAGCTGCTGGTCGAGCGTCTTGTCCTGCTGCTGGTTTTCATGCACGTCGTTTTCGCAGATCGGCTGCTCCGTCGCCATGACCATGCTGATCATTCCTGCGCGCAGGCTCTGCCTGTAGCTGCCGACGAAATCGCCGGCGTTCGGCCCCGTGTTAAAGCGCGGGACGAGAAAGCTGCGCGTGCTGTCGAGCAGCCAGACCGTGCCCTCATGCGCCCCCGCGCGGGCCAGTGCCTCGACGAGATGGCCGCACATGACGCGGTCGAAAAACTCCACGAACGCCCCCTCGCTCACAAGTTCCGCCGCCGCCTTCACCCGCGCGTCGATCACCGGTCGGAGCGAGTCCAGCCGATCGTCTGTCAGTACCGTCAAACGTCCTCCCATAGGTGCGCAGAGGACTAGGCGCTGCGGCGCAAATGGGCAAGCGCCATCGCTGCGCGGATCATTTGATGATGCCGCGCGCGCTGCTCGTCACAAAGGCGACGAGCTGCATAAGTTCGGGCGTCTCGGGCAGGTCGGCACGGATCTGCTCGATGGCCTGCTGGAGATTCAGCGCCGAGCGGTAGATGAGCCGGTAGGCTTCCTTCACCTGCCGCTGCGCATCCTCGCTGAAGCCGTGGCGCTCCATCCCGACCTTGTTGTAGCTGCGCACCTTCGCGGGGTTGCCGTCGGCGATCATGAAAGGCGGCACGTCCTGCACGATCTTCGAGCACCCGCCGGTCAGCGCGTAGGCCCCGATGCGGCAGAACTGATGCACCGCCGTCAGCCCGCCGATGACCGCGTGGTCGCCCACCTCCACATGCCCGGCCAGCGTGCCGTTGTTGGAAAAGATCACATTGTTCCCGACGATGCAGTCGTGCGCGATGTGGGAGTAGGCGAGAAAGTTTCCACCGCTCCCGATGCGCGTGATCGTGCCCGGCGCGGTGCCGCGATGCACGGTCACGAACTCGCGGAAGCAGTTGCCATCGCCCACCGCGAGATGCGTCGGCTCGCCCGCGTACTTCAGATCCTGCGAGCGCTGGCCGATGGAGCTGAATGCGAAGAACTGATTACCGCGCCCGATTTTGCTCGGCCCGCTCAGGCTCACGTGATGCTGGAGCCAGCACTCCGCGCCGAGTTCCACGTCCGCGCCGATCACGCAATACGGCCCGATCTCGCAGCCCTCGCCGATCTGGGCGGCGGGATCGATGACGGCCGTGGGATGGATTTTCGCGCTCACTTATCTACGATCCCGAACATCATTTCCGCCTCGCTCACGACCTCGCTGTTCACAATGCAGCGCCCGCGGCATTTCGCGATCTGCCGCTTCCTCTGGATCATTTCGACCTCGATGAAAAGCGTGTCGCCGGGCACCACGGGTTTGCGGAATTTCACCGAGTCCGCGCTCATGAAATAGCCGATCTTCCCAGCGTTTCCCTCCGTCCGCAGGAGCAGGATGCTGCCGACCTGCGCCATGGCTTCGAGCTGTAGCACGCCGGGCATGATCGGGTGGCCGGGGAAGTGGCCCTGGAAAAACTGCTCGTTCATGGTCACCGATTTGATGCCGGTGCATTTCGATTCGCCGTCGAGATCGACGATGCGGTCCACCATGAGGAACGGGTAGCGATGCGGGAGCAGCTTCATCACGTCATTCACGTCGAGCACGTCGCCTCCCTTCGGCGTCACGCTTGGCGGCACCAGCGCCATCGTTTTCGCGAACTGTTTCGCCACCGCGCGCGCCAGTTCGGTGTTCGGCCCGTGGCCCGGCTTGATGGCGATGACGTGCCCCTTGATCGGCCGGCCAAAGAGCGAGAGGTCGCCGATGATGTCGAGGATCTTGTGCCTCGCGAACTCCTCGCGGAAGCGCAGCGGCTCCTTACTGAGCACGGATTCGCCGCGTACGACGACCGCGTTCTCCAGGCTGCCGCCCTTGATCAGCCCTTTGTCCATCAGCGGCTTCACGTCCTCGTAGAAGACGAACGTCCGCGCCGGGGCGATCTCTTTTTCGTAAATGGCGGGCGTGATTTCCGTGGAGAAATATTGCGTGAAGCGCCCATCCGGTCCGACCTGCGTGCAGGACACGCGGAAGGCGGGGTCAGGAACGATGGTCATCAGCGAGCCGCTTTTCGTCTCGATGAAAATCGGTTCGGTCACGACGTACTCCGCGCGCGGCGCGGGCTGCTCGGCGATGCCGGCTTTCCGGATGAGTTCGAGATACGGCTGCGCGCTGCCGTCGCCGATGGGCGGCTCGTTCGCGTCCATCTCGATGAGCGCATTGTCCACGCCCATGCCGGCGAGCGCGGAGAGGACGTGCTCGACGGTATGCACCTTCACATTGCCCTCGGCGAGCGTGGTCGAGCGCTCTACTGCCTTCACGTTCTCTATCTTCGCGTCGATGGTCGGCTCGTCGCCGAGATCGCTCCGCTTGAATTTCCGGCCGTGCCCCGGAGGCGCGGGATGCAGCGTGAGCGTGACCTTTTCCCCCGTGTGCAGGGAAGAGCCGCTGACGCTGGCGGATTTGGCGAGGGTGTGCTGGAGATTGCTCATTGAGACGTGGTGAAAAGCGGGCGCCCGTTATGGCGGCGGTGGGGCGGAGGGGAAAGCTCAAAGCTCATAGTTCAAAGCCACTGCCTTCAAACTTTGAGTTTCGCTTCGGCGGCATGCTGCACCTGTTCGGCGGATACGCTCGCGAGTTCGCCGCCTGGCGCCGCGATGATCGAAACGCGCGGGTTCGCCGGCGCCCAGATCGCCGGATCGGTCGGGCCAAAGAGCAGCAGGCACGGGGCTCCGGCGGCGGCGGCGAGATGCGAGATGCCGCTGTCATGCCCGAGAAAGAGGCGGCAGCGGGCGAGCAGTGCGGCGAGGTGCGGCAGCGGCAGGTCGCGCGCGATCAGGACGGGTGCGCCGCGCCACGCGGCGGCGAGTGTGTCGATCTGCGCGTGGTCGGCTTCGCCGCCGATGAGCAGCAGGCGCGGCTGCGGCTCGCGCTCCAGCAATGACGCGCCGAGCGCAGCCCAGTTTTCAAGCGGCCAGTTTTTCCGCGGGCTGCCGCTGCCGGGATGCAGCGCGATGAGCGGTGCGGCGGCAGCGTGCGCGCCGAGAAACTCGTCGGCGAACACGGCGTCCTCCGCGCTCGGATGCACGGTCGCCGCGTGGTCTTCGATATAGAGAGCGAGGCTTTGCAGCGGTCGCGCGAGCTGGCGGGCAGCGTGCTCGGCGTCGTCGATCTTCGCGTACGCGGGTAGGAGATTCTTCACGCCGGCCCGGCGCAGATTGGCCTCAAAGAATCCGTCGGGATCAAAGAGGTAGCTGACCACCTGCTGAAAGCTGGCGAAGTATTCCACCAGATCCGGCGCCAGCACGGAGCGCGGGATGAAGAAGCCCGCCATCGGCCCGTACTCGATTGAGCGCGTGGCGTCCGCGTAGAAGCGGCCCTCAGCAATTGCGACGATGTGGCGGTAGCCGAGGATTTCCAGGTGGGCGTCGGGAAAGTTTTCCCGCAGCAGTCGGACCGCCGGGAGCGTGAGGATGAAATCGCCGATCGCCCCGCCGCGGATGACGAGGATGCGCGGTCTCACGAAAGGCGGAATGGATTGTTGGATTGCCGGACGAATGAATCAGCGCCGCGCCAATCCCCTCCATCCGATCCAGTCATCCCCTTATCCACCGAGCCCCGCGCGGGCTACTGGCTGTTCGGCGAGAAGCCGCCCAATGGCCCCTGCCCTTCCCACTTCTCCGGACGATTCCACGGAATGGTGCTGACGCGGTTGGGATCCTTCGGCTCATCGGAAGCGCACGACGGCAGGAGCACCGGCAGAGCCGCGAGAGCGAGAAGACCCAGAAGTCGAAACATCGGCAGTCGGGAGGACCGCTTAGTGCGCCGGCAGCGCAGGCGCGCCACCCGACGGCGGAGTCGTCGCAGTCGAGCGGCCTTCATAGACGACGCTGTCACCGGGTTGGATCGTAATACCACGGCGGAGACTGCCGGGGATGATGTCGGCGATCGAAGTGGTGGGCTCCACGGAGGAGATGCGCACCTTGCCGATCGGTGTTCCGTCACGCACGACGAGCATCGTCGCATTCATGACCGCACCCTGCTTGTCACCGATGCTCACCACCACAAAGCTCCAGCCCGAATTGACCGCGAGGACGCGGCCCTGGGTGCCGAGGCGCATCTGGCTGGCCTCGCGCGATTTCTTATATGCCGCGAGAACGGCCATTTCCTCTTCGACCTTCCTTTTCTGCTGACCCAGGTTTTCGATGAGGGTTTTCGACTCGGCGACTTCAGCCTGCGCCCTCGCGACTTCCGCCTTGAGGCCGGCAATCAGCGGATCTTCCACCGAATTCGGATTCGCCGGATCCTTCGGAGTCATCGCAGCGATTTTCGCATTCAAATCGTCCACCTCCTTGGTCTTCGCGATCATTGTCGCCGTGGCTTCCTCGATCTTCTTGTTCAAGTCATCCATCTGCCCCTTCTGCGTGGCGATCTCCTTGTCCTTCTCCTCGATCTTCGTATTTGCCGCGGTCAGATCATCCTTAGTCTTGGCCAGGTCCGTCTTGGTGGTGGCCAAGGTCGTCTGGGTCGTGGCCAGCGTACTCTTGGTGTCGGCTAGCTTGCCTTGCAGCTTGTCGATATTGCCTTTGGCGAGATAGCCAAGGGCGGCAGTGGCGAGCATGACGGCGAGAGCGATGCCGAGGAGGATTTTTGCCATAAGAAACGGTGGTGTTGAGGGGTCTAAATGTGAAGCGGGGGAGTTCGCGGTAAAAAGTTAGCGCCACGAAATCGACGGCGCACGTTAAAGCTTTGAATTTTCTTCAATGCAAGCGGTTTCCCGGAAAAAGCGGCTTCATGTGCGTTCTGCGAGAAATCATTTGTCATGCGCGCGGCGCCTTCCATAGTGCCCATCCCGTCAGGGACTACGGATTGCAGGCAGACCAACCCCGCCAGGGCCGGAAGGCAGCAACGGTCGTCCGACTTGCTTTGTCGTAGCTCTCTGGCGGCTTTTTTTTGACGCGTCGCGGCGGCCCCCTGCCGGTCGTTCCGGGCGTGTGACGAAAAATTCTCCGGCAGCTTTCCGACCACGGATCG